>CALMWT010000177.1 GCA_937870855.1 uncultured Taibaiella sp. | reverse complement strand
ATCTATTGGTTCGCCCAATGTATTGACGACGCGACCGCACATGACTTCACCTACTTTAATAGAGGCAATTTGACCTGTACGGCGCACTGTTGCACCTTCTTTAATGTCGGAGTATTCACCCATCATTACCACACCCACGTTGTCTTCTTCAAGGTTCATGGCAATTGCCTTTGTACCATTTTCAAAAGCAACTAATTCACCCTGGCGAACACCGTTCAAACCATATACACGGGCAATACCGTCACCCACCTGGAGTACCGTACCCACTTCTTCAAGGCTTGCACCGGCGTCGAAGTTTGTTAACTGCTGGCGTAAAATCGCCGATATTTCATCAGGTTTAATGTCAACCATATATTTTAATTCAAAAGTTAAAAGTCAAAAATAAAACGTTTATTACCGTAACTGACTTACGTAAATATTCTTCTTAAACTGTGCTCTCACATCGTTCAAATCGCGGCGAATACTAGCGTCAAATAATTTATCGTCCATTTCCAGCACAAAACCACCGATAATATCAGGATTCACTTTTTCGATCAGTTCTACCTGATTATTGTTTAAAGTAGCTGTAGCACGCTGCATTATCTTTTGTTTCACCGCATCGCTCACAGGCACTGCTGTCGTGAGTTTCACCGTTTTTATGCGCTTCAAGTCTTTGTATTGAGCTATAAAAGCTCTTGAAATTTCTACAAGATTTGACTCGCGTCCTTTTGCAACTAAAAGGGTAACGAATGCTTTGGTTAATGGACTAAGGCGATTGCCAAGTACAGCTTCAACTACAGCCTGTTTTTTATCCGCCTTTATTACCGGACTACGCAATACCACTGCAAATTCCGGACTTTGACTTGCTATCTGATCCAGCAATTTTACATCGGCCAATGTTGTGTCCAACTGATTTTGCTCCACAGCAAGATCCAGTAAGGATTTTGCATAACGTGCGGCGAGACGAGGATTTTGCATTTTAATTAGTCGATTTGATGATTTGATAATTTGATAATGATTTCTAACATTTCTTGATTTGTTGACAATATGCAGCAATTAGCACATCATCAAATCAGCACATTATCAAATTAGTTCAGTTTCACTTCTTCAGCCAACAAGCTCGCATAGTGGTTTTGCGCATCGGCCGTAGAAAGTTGTGTGCGTAACACTTTTTCTGCTACATCTACCGCTAACTTTCCGATTTCGTTTTTCACTTCCGTTATTGCGGCCATTTTTTGCTGCTGTATCTGTAGTTGTGCATCAGCAATAATTTTGTTTGCTTCGATTTTCGCCAGGTCTTTTGCTTCAGCTACAATGCGGTCGCGGGTTTCTTTTGCTTCCTTCAACATCGCTGAGCTTTCTTCACGTGCCTGCATCATCAGTTTCTCATTTTCACTTTGCATTTGCGACATTTCTTTGCGTACACGGTCGGCAGCAGCAATAGACGCGGCAATACCCGTTTCGCGCTCAGTAAGTGCCGTCATAATTGGCCCCCATGCAAACTTGCGAAGGATAAAGAAAACTGCAAGAAACGCTACAAGCGTCCACACAAACAATCCGAGTTCCGGAGTTAATAATTCCATTTATAAAAAATTAAAAAAGCAAAATTAAAAAGTCAAAATCCACTCAAAATTTAATAATTGCGCCCTCTGCCCTTTGCGTTGGGCGCAATTAAGATTCATCGTAGCAATTAAAGTACGATAGCAAGCAAGCCTGCGATAACACCAAACAGTGCCACACCCTCTACGAAGGCTGCAGTAAGGATCATGTTCGCACGGATGTCGCCTGATGCTTCTGGCTGGCGAGCGATAGACTCAACCGCGCCTTTACCAATCTGACCGATACCTACACCTGCACCAAGTGCAGCGATACCTGCTCCGATTGCACCACCTGCAGCGGCTAAGCCTTTGGCAGAAGCAGCGGCAGCTTCAGTAGAAACACCAGCGAGATCATTTGCTTGCAACAGAATTGTGTTTAACAACGACATTTTATATGGATTTTGATGAAAAAACTTTTTTTAGTTGATAGAGTTTAAGCGACTATTTCGTCTTTCGATACGTGATAATCTTGTCCGGTTACTTCATTTCTTACCTCGCCATGGTGAGCATGTGCATCGTCATGATGGTGCGCTTCTTCAATAGCCTGACCAACAAAAACTGCCGTAAGGTTTGTAAATATGAATGCCTGAATAGCAGCTACCAAAAGCTCGAGGAAGAACATGAAAATAGAAAAAGCAAGTGATACAGGAACAAAACCCCAGCCTGCAACTTCGCTCAGTGCCCCGAAAATGAAGATCATGGAAATCACACTCAGGATAACGATGTGACCGGCAAGAATATTCGCAAAAAGACGGATCATCAATGCAACCGGCTTAATAAACAATGATATAATTTCAATTGGAACAAGTAAAAACTTCACTCCCAAAGGCACTCCGGGAGGATTGAAAAGGTGTCCCCAAAAATGCTTGTTGCCACTAAAAATCATTACAAGAAAAGAAATAAGCGCCAGACAACCTGTTACCGCAATATTTCCTGTAAAGTTGGCACCACCAGGTATCAAGCCTAAAAGATTATTGATCCAGATAAAAAAGAAAATAGTTAGCAGCAGCGGCATGTAGCGCATGTACTTATATCCCAGGTTTGGTTTCGCAACTTCATCGCGGATGAAACCAATTACAGGCTCCAAAGCATTTTGAAAACCGGTAGGGGCAGTCATAACACCGTTTTTCTTGTATTTTTTAGCTACACTGGTCATGATCCATAGCAGAAGCACAACTGATATAAGCATGGAAAGTACATTCTTTGTAATAGAAAAGTCTATGATTTTTGCGCCGTCTTCCGAAACGATCTTTTCCTTCATACCATGTTCCAAATGGTAGCCATTATAGGAAGCATGTCCGTGCTCAAAACGGGAAGCTGAGAAAAACTCCATTCCTTTTTCAGGATGATAAATGATTACAGGCAAAGACAATGAAACGGGATGGTCATTCAGATCAAACAAATGCCAGTAGTGAGAATCACCAATATGCCCGAAAATTACCTCGGAGGCATTAAAGCCTTTTTTCTTTTCGCCATGCCCATGAGCCACGTCTTCATTGTGCGGAGCCATGTCATCTTTTTCATGACTGCTTTCATGTTGAGCAAATGAAGTGGCAGAAACGCTAAACAGCGCGAAAGTCAAAATCAGTGAGGAAAAGAAACGTCTGGAACCCATTGCGCAGCCTTGAAAATTTCAGGTTTAAATATGACGAAATATTTATACTACCCGCCAAATTTTGCGCAAAGATATGAGTTTTGGTTTCAAAAAAAAGTTTGATTCAAGTTTTTTGCGGCGCTATAAAAAGCCTGTCCAGATCCTGTTTTTTTAAGAGTTGAGAATGAGATTCCCTTTTTACTTCAAAAAGCGGTAAGTGAGTTTTATAAGAAAAATATCCCGTGGTTGCTGACTAAACAGATTGTGAAGCAGACTATTGCCAATTGGCGAATTAACATCATCAGCAACATTGGGAGTATTGCCCGACGACCACACCAAATAACATTCAGAACCAGGCTTGTATTCCCACCGAATCACAAGATTGGAACGAAACTGAACAAAATTGAAATCTGGTTTATGAAAACTGTAGTCCACATTTCCATCCCGATCTTCATCTATTTCAAACCGCCCATCTTTTTGTTTGATCTCTTCTTCTGTGAATCTGTGAAACCGATCATTATAAGAAGTATTAAGCGGGTCGGAGACATAGGCGAAGTGGTTGTACAAGGGTCGGGTGATAAATGGCTGTCCATAATATTGAATAGTAAGATCAGGAGTAAGGTTGTAAGTAAAACGCATTGTCATTCTCACTGTTTCCTGATCTACTTCTCCCACTATTATCCGCGTTTGATCTTTGAAACTTACCTGATCTACAAACTGATCTTGCCTGCGCCAAAACTGGCTATAACTTCCGCTTACATTTATTCTGAAGGCATCGAACGGCTGCGCATTAATTCCTAACGATACCTCATTGTATTTTACTGTGTTGGCAAATCCTCCTGCTTTTGTAACATTCAGGTTGGCAGTAACTTTCTTTCTGTTATCCGTATTAATATAGGCCCACAATCCGCCTCCCGGAGGTTTACGAAGCGATGACCCGCCGCGCAAAGCATTGTTTGAAATTTCCCAGGGATTCCAATCAGCTCCTATTCCCGCGCTCCAAAAATTTTTGAACATTCCGTGCGCGTTTAGATTGAGTGCTGCATACAAAAATTGCCCGCCAAAATCCCAGCGTGCCCAATGATTGTAACTAACCCGCGCATTCCTGAACATTGAAAATGGTTGTTGGTAATTGATACTTGCCCAGGTAAAATGATTGATTTCATTTGCGGTGAGCATGAAGCCAAT
>CALMWT010000176.1 GCA_937870855.1 uncultured Taibaiella sp. | reverse complement strand
CTTGAAAAAGAACTTGCAACATTTGTTGGTAAAGAAGATGCCATGCTTTTCAACTATGGTTATCAGGGAATGGTATCAGCGATTGATAGTCTTTGCAGCCGTAGAGATGTAATTGTTTACGATGCCGAAAGTCATGCTTGTATAATTGATGGTTTGCGGATGCATCCGGGTCATCGCTATGTTTTTAAACACAATGATGTAGAAGATTGCGAAAAGCAACTGCAACGCGCAACCGAAATGTCCAGTCAATCGGGCGGAGGTATTCTTGTTATTACCGAAGGTGTATTTGGCATGAGTGGCAACCAGGGAAGATGTGCAGAAATAGCTGCATTGAAAGATAAGTATGAATTCCGTTTGTTTGTAGATGATGCACATGGATTTGGTACGATGGGAAAAACAGGCGCTGGTATTGGTGAAGAGCAAAACTGCATGGAAGGAATAGACATTTATTTCTCCACGTTTGCAAAGTCTATGGCAAGCATTGGTGGTTTTATTGCCGGCGATAAACAAGTGTTGAAATTTTTGCGTTACAATATGCGCTCTCAGGTATTTGCAAAATCATTGCCGATGCCTATTGTTGTAGGAAATTTAAAACGTCTTGAACTACTGCGCACTCGTCCTGAATTGAAAGAAAAGCTTTGGCATAATGTAAATCGTCTTCAAAACGGACTTCGCAAAAACGGGTTTGATATCGGAACCACGAACACACCTGTTACGCCTGTGTTTATGAAAGGAGGTCTGTTTGATGCAACCCAATTGGTTTTCGATCTCCGCGAGAATTACAACATTTTCTGTTCCGTGGTGGTTTATCCCGTTATTCCAAAAGGACAAATCATTTTGCGCCTTATTCCTACTGCTGCACATACCGATCAGGATATTGATGAAACACTCGCTGCTTTCTCTGCCGTTCGCGATAAGCTGGTAAACAAAGAATATCCGCAGGAAATGCCAACAATGGCAGGAGCGTTGACAGCTTAATTAAATCTAATTTTTCAAACAAGGCCACTCCACATTTTGAGTGGCTTTGTACTTTAGCACACACAATTTTTTTTGAATGAAAGTTTTTATCGCAGGCGCATCAGGGTTGGTTGGAAGTAATTGCATGAAGCATTTTACAGAACAAGGATGGGAAGTGAAAGGATCTTATTTTTCTTTTGCAACGGAAGGAACTGTTTTCTATAACACCCTCGAACCCGCACACCCCGATAACTTCGATGTGCTCAATTATAAACCCGATGTAATTGTACACTGCGGTGCGCTGACGCATGTTGATTACTGCGAAACTCATGAAGATGAAAGCTATCAGAAAACAGTTCAAAGCACAAAGAATTTGGTAACGGTAGCAATGCAATGCAATGCGCGATTTGTTTACATTTCTACTGATTATGTATTCGACGGCAAGAACGGACCATATACAGAAGATGCACCCGTTAATCCGCTAAGTGTGTATGCACGGCATAAGTTAGAAGCAGAGCAACTGGCGTTGAAGGAATTACCCAACACGCTGGTATTGCGGATTACAAACGTGTATGGCGATGAGGAACGCGGTAAAAATTTTATTGCACGAATCATTGACCAATGCAGAAACAACCAAAAGCTTACACTAAAACTTCCTTACGATCAGTTTGCCACACCTACCAATGCCTGGGATATTGCACGGGCAATGTTTGTGTTGCTAAGAGATAATAAAGCGGGCATCTATCATATTTGCAGCTCCGATTTTATGAACCGTGTAGAACTTGCATTGCGGGTGTTGCAATATTTTCCAGATGCGGAGTATGAACTAATTCCTACAAACACAGCGGCATTAAATCAACCCGCAAACAGACCATTGATTGGTGGCTTTGTAAAATTGAAATTTAGCAGCGAATACCCCGACTTTCTGTTTGGTACTGTAGATAGTTACTTGCAAAACTTAGCAACACAGCAAACCGAAACTTCCTTCCAATACTAATGCTAAGGTTCTAAAAAAGAAATCCCGATGCACCTTGGTACATCGGGAAGGATTGCACTTACTAACCCATCGTAAGCATAGCAAATATCTGAAAAAGGATTTAGATTTTAAAATACTATTTTTTCACATTCCTTCTCTTGCCCAATCTATACACTTCACTTTCCTTTCTGCTTTGTCGGCTATTCATTCCTCATTGAGCCAAAAAGTTACAAAGCCTGATAGTCATCAGGTCAATTTGTCCCGAAAAACTTTACGATTAAGACAAATTTTCCGAAAAAGCCCCGTGGTATTTGATTTGTAAAATTGAATCTGAAATCAATGGTTTAAAAACAACAAAATCAATATCATGTATACGACCAAACAAAACTTCCGAATTATGCCAAAAACTATTGGCGGACTAATTGAAGATGTATTTCAAAACGGGTTTCAATCGGTTTTTGGAGATGAAAACTGGAGCGATGGCACTACTGCCCCCGCCAACATTCAGGAGACCGAAAACTCTTACGAAATGCAATTGATGGCTCCGGGTTTGAAAAAGGAGGACTTTAAAATTAATGTGGACAGAAACGTGCTGCACGTTTCGTACGAACACAAAGAAGAAAAGGAAACTACAGGAAAGTGGCTGCGCAAAGAATATAGAATGCAGACATTTCGTAGAAGTTTTACCCTCAACGACAAAATAAACGTAAGTGGTATTGCTGCAAAATATGCCGATGGTATTTTGAACGTTAGCCTTCCGAAAAAAGAAGTTACCGCACCCGAATCGCAGGAAATATCGGTTAACTAGTATTTATTCCAAACGAAAGCCGCCTCGAGAACATTTGGGGTGGCTTTTCTTTTTCTCCCCGAATAATCCACTCGAAGGCATAAGCTATGAATGCTTCCGGTTTCGCTGAAGGGAAGACCCTGAAGAGACTGAAATATTTTATAACTGCCAACGCCCATAGTACCAATAGTAACTGTAGTACCAAGATAATGAACGAGTCCTGAGTTACAGCACATCTATTAAACTACTGACAGCGGGGGCGGGGAGAAACCCACTTGCGGTGCGCAGAGATACAATTGCGCCCTGGAGAGATGCACTTGCGGTGCGGAGAGACCGAATTGCGGCGCGCAGAGATGGCTTTGTGGTACGCAGAGATCGATTTGCGGCATGGAGAGATGGCTTTGATGCCAAAACGGAAGACTTTCGGGGTAAAACAATAACAGATTGGCAGGGGGCGAAGGCGTTTGTTGCTCCTGAGTTACAAACTCAGGACAGCGAACCTCTATCAGGTTGGTGATACAATGG
>CALMWT010000175.1 GCA_937870855.1 uncultured Taibaiella sp. | reverse complement strand
CAAAAGCAGGTGGCAAGTGTTTATGGAGATGCAGAACCCTAACCTGCAACCCACCAACTGGAACGCCATACTGCCGCACTTAGGCTACATGACCAAGACCAGTTGCCAGCTCAACGGCATCATCCACCTCGAAAATGAAGAATACCTGCTGGGAATGGATGGCGAAGTGTTGCTGGGCGAAAGACTGATAACCATGATGCGCAGGGTGGCAGGCAGGGAGATAGATGTGTATTGGTTAGACGACGATAACGGCAAGATTATAAAAGCCCAGATATTCCTGCGCAATGAAGATACCCTTATGTGCGAGGCCGTACTTAAGCCGCGCTACAACAGGGCCAGGATAGAACAAACAGAAGCCGACCGAAAGGCCATAGAGATAGTTAGCGCTTATGGCGCCACCATAGAAGCCTACGCACAACGCAAAGCGGCGCAAATAAGCGATGTGATAGTAATAGACAAGCGACCGGCTCCTGAGCGCATGTTTGTAATGGATGAGCTGCAGCATATCCGTAGGCGTGAGGCGGAGCCACTGCCGAGGTACTTGCCGAGGTGGATGATGAAGCAGAATACACCGAGCCGGCGTACAGTGGCGTGAAGCAGCTTATTGACAGGTTTTGACACAGTTAGTTTCATAAAAGGAAGAAGAAACGGGGGCTTTGGTCTCATCGCCCCCTATTTTAAACAGAAAGTAAATATTAAAGCCATGAATAAAAAAGATATCATAACCGACATTGCCTTTGTAGTATGGGTATTGCTCATGTTTCTGTTCATATTTCACAAAACACGTTAACACTAAACCACACACTATGCAAGTAACTACTGAACAAAAGAAAACGATAGTGGCAGCCCTACTGGAGCGGCGCCAAAACTTTGACGGCTCGGACCATCAGTATGCCAAGCAGATGGACATCAACTACTCTGTGTTTAGCCGCATCAAAAACAGCAACAATAATTATGAGGGGCTTTTGCGCCCGGGGCAATGGGTGAACCTGGCGCGAGAGCTGGATGTGGAAATAAGCGAACGAAAATGGAATATGGCACGTACCGATGTTTTTAATATGATAGAGGGCGATGTATTGTTTTGCAAGGATTATGCCAAGGCGATGATATGTGTGGACGACTGCGGCATCGGCAAAACCTTTACAGGCAAGTACCTTAGCCGCACGCTCAAGAACTGCTTTTACGTGGATGCTTCGCAAGCCAAAACCAAACAGCAGTTCATCCGGCTGATGGCCAAAACCATTGGCGTGGACGATAAAGACAAATACGTGAAGGTAAAAGCCAATATCAAGTATGCCTTAAAGATGCTGCCATCCCCCATTATAATCATCGACGAAGCCGGCGACCTGGAGTATATGGCCTTCTTAGAGCTTAAAGAACTATGGAACGCTACCGACAAAGCCTGCGGCTGGTACATGATGGGCGCTGATGGCCTGCGCAAAAAAATAGAAACCGGCATCCAAAACAAAAAGGTGGGATATGCCGAACTCTTTAGCCGCTACAGCGAAAAGTTTGCTTCCATAGTGCCTGCCGACCGGTCAGAGAAAATTAATTTTTACAAAAAACTGATCACCGATGTACTGAGCGTAAACATGACCAATAAGGCGAAGCTGAACGAGATAGTGAAACGATGCCTTGCAAATGACAATGATGGGCAGATAGGCGGACTGCGCCGTGCCGAAAGTTTGTTGATACTAAATCAGGGAAATTAGATAAGAACCAATACGAATTGAATGAAGCGCCCCGTAAGTGTGAAGACATTGTTGGAGAAAAAACAGGATGTGTTTGAGTTTGACGGCTTGTATCATCAGGTATTTGGCAATCCAGAAAAAAACGGAATCTGGCTCATTTACGGGCGCGAAAAAAACGGCAAAACATGGTTTGCATTAAAAGTGGCAGAGTACCTGAGCCGTTTTGCCAAAGTTCTTTACATAAGTGCCGAGGAAGGCGCAGGCCCCAACTTTCAAAACGCCTGCAAGCGTGCAAAGCTGGACCATGCCAATAACCAGATGCAGTTTGTGGAGTACATATCCATAAAAGACCTGCAAAAGTTGCTAAAGCGCCGGTATGCGCCCCGTGTGGTGGTGATAGATAATGCCAGCGTATATGGCTCCGAGCTGAAAGGAGCCGATATAGTGAAGCTGATGCGCAATGATAGAGTGCTGTACATACTGCTGGCCCACGAACGAAAAAAAGAGCCGGACGGCGCTACAGCAGTAATGGCCCGTAAGATGGCCAAGGTGATAATGAGGGTAGAAGGCTTAACGGCTCAGGTATCGGGCAGGGCGCCCGGCGGCATGGTGAGTGTGGATGAGGAAAAGGCGATGCTGTATTGGGGAGGGGAGGGTTAAAGTTTAAAGTTCAAAGTTCAAAGTTTAACGTTTAAAAATTATAAAAATGGAAAAAGTTTACATGATTGTAGAATTGTTTACCGATGAGGTGGTGCTCAATGGGGATGTGTATCCCGAGCCTGTTTATTATACGAAGTATGACATCGCATTTGAATGTTTGAATGAAAGGGTGGAGGAAGAAACGGGCAGAACGCTAAAGCAGCAGCGTGGAGAAAAACCGCTAAGGGTGCAGTTAGACAGCAGCAGGGTTTTGGAATTGTGGATTGCTACCCGCGAGGCATTGGACCAAACGTATAGCAGATGAGAACGGCGGGTACATTGGAAGAGTGGATAGCAGGGTTTGAGCTGGAGCTGCAGCGCCGGTTTAACCGAAAGCTGTACCTGATGCCGGTGGACAGGGACTGCGCTACAAGGTTAGACGTGAACGGGATAGCCCGCATAGTGGCAGGCGTGGCGGGGGTAAGTGTGGAGGATTTGAGAGCGCCCGGCCGCCGCGAACCTATGGCTAATGCACGGCAGATAGCCATGTACCTTACAGTGAAGCACACGGGCATTACACTTACCGAAATAGGCCGCTACTACAGCAGGCGCGACCACACCACCGTAGGGCATAGTGTAAAAGTAGTGCTGGACCGGGTGAAAGTGTGTGATGCAAGAACCGTAGCCCTGTTGGATGAGGCAGAAAAAATGATAAAAAACATATACCATGAAGAAGGGATTGCAACATAACAGCATGGTGGCACAGGCAGCACAGCAGTGCATCCAACACACACGCGAAGCCATGCGGCAGGCATCCATCAACTACGACCAGTGGGTGATGCTGTTGTTTGACCAGGGGTGCATAGCAGTGGAAACATGGGTGCCCGACGCCTGGAAGCAAATGTGCATACTGCAAAACGAAAAGTTAGGCTTCTGGGACTGGTGGTTAAGCATCTGGATGCAGGACGATGGGCTGCTGGCGGCCGAAAAAACAGGGCACAACGACTACCTGCGAAGCAAGGCATGGCTGCACAAGATACCGGCATTGCAACAGCAGTTTCATTCATTTATAAACAAACGAATAGATGAAGAAATATAAGGTAACACTTAATGGGGATGCCATGCTCGCTCTTTGCCGGCTGCTACAGCACATAGTAGAAACAGAAGGTGTGGCAGACTGTGCCCAGAAGCTGCACTTTAGCGCACTGGCCGAAGTGATGCAGGCGGTGAAGAAAAAACTGCTTGTGTATAGCAGCAGGTACAAGATGACCCTTACGGCTACACAGGCGCTGGCCATGCAGCTACTGTACGAGGATTATGTGCAGGACGAAAACCGGCAAGAGGTAGGCTACCTCGAAAACCAACTGCGAATGATAGCCGAGGATGTAAATCAAAAATTTCAGTGATATGAACCAAAAGTATTTTGAACCCTACCATCAAACGATTTGCAACTGCATTGACAGTAGCGCTACTCCCGAGCATCTTACCTGCTGCTGGGACATGATAGCCCGATTTATAGCCGTGTTTACCCACACGATAGCCGTGCAGGAGCTTAACGAGCGCACCAGACAAATGTACGAGAAGTACTACGAAAAAAGCACACAATTATTTTTAAAATAAAAAAAACAAAAAAAAATGACCAGAATCAGTAAAAAAACAAATGTGCTGGTGAGCTTAGAGGAAGCTCAGGCAGCCGCACACAACTACGCATCTTTCAGCAATAAGAAAGACCTGATTACTATTAAGATGAATGAAGAACTGGCAGCAGTGCGCCAGCAGTACGTACCTGACATTAGAGCCATTGACAGCTATATGACTGACGAAGTGGGTGTGCTGGAGAGCTATGCCATAGCCACCAGAGATGAATGGGGCAGCAAAAAAAGCTTAGAACTTGGAGGTTGTGTCATCGGCTTTAGAACCAACCCGCCCAGCCTCTCTAAAAAGAAAGGCATTACCTGGGATTATATAGTAGGCCTTATGAAGGCCAATAAAGTACTCAAACCATTCATAAGGGTAAAAGAAGATGTGGACAAAACGGCGCTGCTGAAACAGCAGACGGATGACAAGCTGATGAAGCAGTTAGCCGCGCTGGGCGTAACAGTGGAGCAGGAAGAGCAGTTTTACGTGGATGCCAAAAAAGAAAAAGCAGTATAAGGAGGCTTTAGATTTTAGACATTAGATATTAGACATTAGATAACAGAAAAAAAAAGAGATGACACTTGCGTATAACGGTTTGCGGCTTTGCGCTGCCGCTTTAATAAAATTTAAAACAGCGCACTAACTGTTCAGCGGTGGCGCAAAACCGCTGTTATCGGTTCGGTGCGATAATAAAAACTAAAATGACAAGAGAAGAAATATTACAAAAAGAGATTATAGACGATATGCTACAATGGTCATCTGATAAAATGTATAACACATTTGGCTCATGGTTGGAAACAATTGTTATTCAAGAAAAGGAGAAACTACAACTAAAATTAAAAACCATTTGGAGAAATCGCAAATGGTATGCCTTCCGGGATACAGGAGAGCAGTTTGATAATGATACTATGCTTCTATAATTTGACATCAAAAAGTTGAAGAAGTATTCTTTAAGTGAGTTAGAAACAATAATTGAGAAAATAGCATATGAAACCGTTTATTCAAATCCGAAGCAATCTGTTAGCACTGACCGATAACTCGCAAATAGACGAATGTTTATGCGTAAAAAATGGACAAATAAGGAAATAAAGATGCTTCGTAAGCTGTATCCGAACAATTACACCCAGTATGTAGCTCAGGAAATGGGGCGGTCGGTGTGTAGCGTGTATGGCATGGCCAACATTCTTGGGTTGCATAAGTCTGAGGAATTTAGGCTTGCCGAGCTAAAACGCCAGGCGGACAAGTTGCGCATTGTGGGAGCCCCATCTCGCTATAAAAAAGGACATGTGCCCGACAACAAAGGCAAGAAGATGAGCCCCGAACATTATGAAAAGCTGAAACCTACCATGTTTCGCAAAGGGCAATCAGGCAACACTAAGGCGCCTGTAGGCACTACCCGAACTACCAAAGACGGCTATTTGGAAATGAAGGTGGCCGACCCGAACCGGTGGCAGGCACTGCACCGTATGATGTGGGAAGACACCTTTGGCCCCATACCCAAAGGCGGGGTGGTAAGGTTTAGAACGGCTGACAAGTACAACTACGACCCCATAAACTTAGAACTGATAACCCGAAAAGAACACATGCTGCGCAACTCGATAGCCCGATTCCCACAGGAATTGAAGCAAGTAATAAAATTAACTCACAAATTAAAACGAAAAGTTTATGCCAAAGAACAAAATTGAAGATTTGAGAAATCATCTGTTTGCAACGCTGGAAGCACTGCAAGATAAAGATGACCCCATGGACGTGAATCGCGCCAAAGTGATAGCAGACGTGGCGCAGGTGATAGTAAACAGCGCCAAAACCGAAATAGATTTTCTTCGTGTTACCGGAAGGGCGGAAGGCACCGGATTTATTCCCGAACAAAAAAGGCTTGAATAATGGCGCTAATAAAAAAAGATGTGCAGGTGAACGACCTGCCCGGTAAGGTAGATGTTTGCGATGTTATCGCTTTTGCCGAGTGGGTCGGCAGCAATTACCTGCGGCTGTCCGACTGCTGGGCGCAGTGCAAGGACGAGAGCCGCACCGGCCAATGGTGTGTATCCACAGAATGGCTGCTGCACACGTTTTTAAACAGGATTGAAAACGATTTTCAAAACCCATAAATTAATCACCATGAGTAACCGATATGCTTCTTTTTACACGGCGCTGCGGCGCCACCCGCAGCTGAGCAAGGAAGATGCCGTGCGCTCCTTTACCCAAGGGCGCACGGGCAGCCTGCGCGAGCTTGACCATTGGG
>CALMWT010000174.1 GCA_937870855.1 uncultured Taibaiella sp. | reverse complement strand
GATGGTCGGTATTCCGCATTATATGCCCCTGCAAATACAACTCACCCGCTCTCTCTTCCACAAGTATGGGAATTTGCGTAGCCACCTGCCTGCCTGCTAAACTACTACCCGATACAAATGCAAAAGGATGATCTTCCAAAAATTGCAAAATGGTTTGTCTGTCTTTTTCTTTGAAGTAGGAGAAATTGTACATAGCGAATGCCTGGAAAATCCGGCTGATTTTTTTGCAATATAGCCATTGGGGTGTTCAAGCTCGTTTTTTGATACCTGGCTGGGCAGTTACCGCGGTCAAGTCAAGTTTTAGAAAGGGGTAAATTTTTTTACCACCTTTTGTATTTTGCTCAGGGACACACTTATTTTGGGCTGGTAAATAAATTCGTTTGCGAGTAAAGAAGTTTTCTCAATGATAACAACGCTTTGTTTACCTACTTTCCACTTCGGAAAAAAATAGATATTTACAAATACCCACGCTGCGGAAGGAAGATTGTCGGAATTGGGATTTACTGGATTAAAGGATGAACAGGATTCAAAAAGTATAGAAGTAAAAGATTAAGACATCCCAAAAACAAAATTCCTGAAACCATTCCAAAGAATAAATCCAATAATCTATAAATCCAAAATATCCAAATTCAGACAATGGAAGCATTAATAAAACCTCAGTATTTAGAACAGTGGAAATCCAAGTTAGATGTTGACATCCAACAAGAGTTTTTGGCTATTGAAAAGCAAGTATTAGAACCACACAGTTTTACTTTCTACACTTCGGTTTCGGTTATGTCATCTTCAAAAATTGAAGGCGAACCAATGGAATTGGACAGCTATGTAAAACATAAAATGCTGCACATTGAATACTTGCCAGAACTTATCGAAAAGCCAAACGACTTATACAACGCATACTTGTTTGCTAAAGAAAACAAACTGACACAAAAGAATTTTTTGCAAGCGCATATATTTATTGCAGCCCACTTGTTACCTAAAATTCAACAAGGTGCATTACGCAAGACAGAGATGTTGGTAATGGAACACAAGACAGGAAGAATACAATACGAAGCCGCACCCACGGCAATTGTAAAAAAGCAATACAGCAAACTATGGAAAGAAATAGAAACGCTATTGAAGAAAGAATTGAGTATTGAAGAAGTTTTTTATTACGCTGCATTCATCCATTTAGCATTTGTAAATATTCATCCATTTGGTGATGGCAATGGCAGAATTTCACGACTGTTAGAGAAATGGTTTTTAGTAGAAAAGTTGGGTGAGCGGGCTTGGTATATTAAGTCGGAAAAATACTACTACAAAAATGTAGATAGTTATTACCAGAACTTAGCAAGGCTAGGATTATTCTATGAGGGTTTGGATTACGAAAGATCTATTCCATTTCTTTTGATGCTCCCTCAATCATTAATTTTTGAAAAGTAACATGGAGTTAAAACCATCAACAACAAGTAATCAACGACCTTTCTTTTTTTTTTGGAAAACATACAGGAAGCCAAAGACGTGAAAGACGCTTTCTATAACTTTTGAGCAAAGCACCCAAGAACGCCACTATAAATTGGCTGACCCGCAATTGTCGGAACGAGGACTCAAAGGATTAAATGATCTACAGGATTTGTTTACTACACATAAAAATGAGGAAGCACAAACCACAACTCTTGCCGATGATATTGATACGAGTCGCATTATCAATTGGAACGAAATCCAACAATCCGCAAATCCAACAAATCCTAATTCAGAAAATATTCTTTCTGAAACTGAATTATTAACGCCAACTGCGTCAGTCCCGAACAGTAGGCCGATATAGTCTGCTTATTGAGATTGCAATGCCACAGCTTTCACCCTTATAGGGTGCTTTGCCCACAGGGTTATTTTTTTACCTTTGCGCCTGTTCTCACAAAAAATTCAATTCCTAACTAATAAAGAAAAATGAAAAGAATCATCTTATCCATTTGGGCAATGGCATTGTTGCTATCTGCCCGTGCTGATGAAGGTATGTGGATACCCAGCCTCATTGGCAAAAACTACGATGAAATGGTGCGCATGGGATTAAAGCTCTCCAAAGAAGATCTTTACAGCATCAACCAGGCCAGCCTCAAAGATGCCATTGTGCAGTTTGGCGGCGGTTGCACCGCAGAGATGATCTCGTCGAAAGGATTGTTGCTTACCAACCACCACTGCGGTTATGGTCAGATAGCCGGACTTAGCACTGTAGAAGCCAACTATCTCGACAATGGTTTTTGGGCAAAGAGTATGGCAGAAGAACTTCCCGCACCAGGATTATCTGTAATCTTTTTGCAGCGGGTAGAAGATGTTACCAAAGAGGTAATGGACTTTGTAGGGAATGCAAAGGGTGAAGAATACAATAAGAAGTTTGGTGAAATAGCCAAGAAAATAGAAGAGCGTGCTTCTAAAAAAGGAAAACTGGTTGCAACTGTACGGGAATACTTTAACGGCAATCAGATATTGCTGCTTACCTACAAGCGCTACACAGATGTTCGTCTTGTGGGCACTCCTCCCAAGTCGCTTGGTAAATTTGGTGGTGATACCGACAACTGGATGTGGCCGCGTCACACAGCCGACTTTGCCATGTTTCGCGTATATGCAGGTGCCGACAACGAGCCGGCTGCTTATGATGCAAACAACAAACCTTACAAACCGAAAAAGCACCTTCCTATATCTATAAAAGGAGTGAAAGAAGGCGACTTCGCTATGATCTTCGGTTATCCGGGTCGCACCAACAGATATGAAGTGGCCACGGGTATTGATCTTGCACTTACAGAAGTAAATCCTTCTATTGTAAACATTCGTGAAAAACGCCTTGCCATAATGCGCAAGCACATGGATGCAAACAAAGCCGTGTATCTCAATTACACATCTTCGTATGCAAGCATTGCCAACTACTGGAAATATTTTATTGGTCAGACAGAGCAACTGAAGCGACTGAAAGTTGTGGAGAAAAAGCAAAAGCAGGAAGCCAACTTTACTAACTGGGCAAGAGAAAATAACAGACCTTATACCAATGTTATCAGCGATTACAATACTGCTTACGAAGGATATGCGCCTTATGCAAAACATTCCATCTATTATTCCGAAGCTTTTCGTGCACCCGCATTAACACGCCTTGCTGCCGGTATGGAGTCGCTGGCTAAGGCAATGGAAAGAGGAGCAACAAGCAATAAAGACACCTTGGAAAAATACACCAAGCCTATAAAAGCAGGAAGAAGAGCATTGATGAAAGGCTACGACCAGGCTATGGATCAGGAACTATTTGCAGAAATGACAAAGATGTATTACAACGACGTACCTAAAGCACAACAACCCGGTATTTATCAGGAAGTGATTTTTAAGAAATTCGGAAAGAATGAGGACAAAGCTTTTGCAGACTACGCCGCGCATGTTTATAAAAACACCTTCCTGTTGGATAGCAATAAGTTCAACGCATTTCTCGACAAGCCAACTTTAAAACAACTAAACAGCGATCCTGCTACACAACATGCTTTCAGCTTTGTGCGCAACTACGAGCAAAACTATGCTCCAAAGGTTGAGGCTTTTTCTTACCAAAAGAAAGAACTGGCGAAGCAATACGTTAAAGGACAAATGGAGTGGAAGAAAAATCGTCTTTTCTACCCCGATGCCAACTCTACTATGCGCATAACCTACGGTCAGGTACTGGGCTATGCTCCGCAAGATGGTGTGCATTACGACTACTATACCACACTCGATGGATTTATGGCAAAGTATAAAAAAGGCGACCACGAGTTTGATGCACCACAGGAACTTTTGGATTTATACAAAAACAAAGACTACGGTCGCTATGCCGATAAAAATGGTAAGCTACGCACCGGTTTTATTACTAACAACGATATTACCGGAGGCAACTCTGGTAGCTCTGTAATAAATGGCAGAGGCGAATTGGTAGGTCTTGCTTTCGATGGCAACTGGGAAGCAATGAGCGGCGATATTGCATTCGACAAGAAATACAAAAGAACAATAGCGGTAGATGCGCGCTTCATCCTTTTCCTTGTAGAGAAACTGGGTGGGGCTAAAAACCTGATCCGTGAAATGGATATTGTAGAATAAACTGAAAATAGAAAAGTGCTTTACGGAAATGCAGGAATTGTTAACGTTCCTGCTTTTCTTTTTGCAGATGAATTGTAGCCGCTTCCTTATTAAGTCTTAATTTTAGCACTCAATCTTCTTAGCCTTATGAATCAATTCAATCAGAATCAGCCACAGATATTTGGCACCGATGTGGTAGAAAACATTGGCACACACGCTGTTTCAAAAAAGTTCATTGCCAACGTCTTTATGTGGATGTTTGTGGCACTGGGTATTTCTGCTGCCGTAGCTTTTTACTTCTCCCTCAATTCCGACTTGCTCATTCAATATCTGGTGAAGCCCGAAGGTGGACTAAACATGCTGGGCTGGGTGGTAATGCTCGCCCCTTTAGGTTTTGTGATGCTCATGTCTTTTGGCTTTGCACGCCTCAGCGCCCCGGCTATCACCGCCTTGTTTCTACTTTATGCAGCCATCAATGGCGTAAGTTTTAGTTTCATTTTACTTGCTTATACTGCTGGTTCTATACTGGGTTGTTTCCTTTCTGCCGCAGCCATGTTTGGCGTAATGGCGGTAATGGGTTACACTACCGAAAAAGACCTCACAGGTTTTGGTCGTATAATGATGATGGGTGTGATAGGCGTAGTAATTGCCCTCATCATCAACATGTTTTTGCAAAGTAGCACTATGGATTACATTGTAAGCATTATAGGCGTAATGGTATTTACCGGACTTACCGCCTACGATGTGCAAAAACTAAAAAGAGTAGGAGCGGGCATTGAATATGAAGGAACATCGGCTGCACAGGTGAAAAAACTTTCTGTGCTTGGCGCTTTGACCCTTTACCTCGATTTCATCAATATCTTCCTCTTCTTACTTCGCTTATTTGGCGGACGAAAAGACTAAGTTGACAATTGAATTTTATAAAAGCCGGAGCAAATCTTATTGTTCCGGCTTTTTTACATCAAGCGAAAAAATTATTGTAGCATTTCTTCTGCGTGTATATATATGTCTTGCACGGTAACTCAAAAAGCCCCGTTACCGGAGCGTTTCTATTCAGTTATCTTGACGTTGACAATACCCTCACAAGCGCGAATTCTTCCTGAATAATACATTATCAAATCACCGAATCATCAAATCAATTACGCTTTTGCCAGCGAATTTTTCAAATGGTCTATCACTTTTATATCCATAGCATCCACATGGTGCAGGTCGGCAAGGTACACCGAAGCCCAGTCGGTAAGGTTTACTATGTAAAACACTTTTTCAAAATAGCTTTTACCCTTCGACCATAGTTCTATAATGTTGGGCGTGTATTTTTTTATCACCGGCTTGTTTATTTCCATGCGCATTTGCGTGCGCTCGTAGTCGTCTTCGTTGCGGATAAACACTACCACGCGGCTACTGTCTTTATCGCGCCAGCCCACCAGTTCGTTGTGGTTCATTTCAGGAATTACGTGGTGCCAGCACAGCATTTTTCCGTTTTCATTTATCTGCTGCCGAAAGCGCACACCCACACCCTCAAAGTTTGGAGCGGTGTAAATGATGGGGGTTTTACTAATTAGTTTTTTTGCAAGAGCCTTCGATTGTTTTTGAATATCTTTTTCTTCAGCCTTCAGCAGTTTTATGGAAGCCTTTATGCCTTTTTCAAAATCGTTTTGGATAAAGCCAAAATATTGAAGTGTATAAAGCACCTGCGTCATAGAGTAGCCCAGGCAGGCGCGCGGCGGCATACCGGCGGGCAGCAATATGCAATCGAGGTTTTTCTTTTTAGCAATTTCAGAAAGTTTGCCGCCCGATGTAATGCAAACAATAGTGGCTTTTGCCGTCAGCGCCTGGCTCATGGCGCTTAGGGTTTCTTCCGTGTTTCCTGAGTACGAAGATGCGATAACGAGGGTGTCCTTGTTTACAAAAGAGGGGAGGAAATAATCTTTGTTGACGAGGAAAGGAACAGCCATTTTATCGACCACAAAATTTTGAACGATAGACCCACCAATACCACTGCCCCCCAAGCCCGTTAGCACTACGTTCTTAAACTCTTTCTTCGGTGTATGGAAACGATAACTTTGCCCTATGATCAGTGCTTCCTGCAATTGCGTTGGAAAGGCTTGTACCAGTTGTTTCATTTTTATTTCTTGTTATTTTGGTCTGCTGCTGAAAATGATTTTTTTGAATGTCCAAACATAACGAAACAGGCGTAAAAGGTGAGCAAATAGCTGAAAAGTTTTTGCAGGAAAAAGGCTACACGGTGCTGCATAAAAACTGGTGTTTTGGAAAAAAAGAAATAGACCTGGTAACGCTGAAAGATGATGTGCTGGTATTTGTAGAAGTAAAAACGCGGTCGAGTATTGGGTTTAGTTTTCCTGAAGAGGCGGTTGATTTTCGCAAGCAGGCATATCTGAAAGCGGCAGCAGAGGCATTTCTCGATCAGTTTCCCAATTACCAAAAAGTTCAGTTCGATATAGTGAGCATTCACCTGCACCACGATAGGGTGAAGGAAATAGTTCATTTTGAAGACGCGTTTTATTGACTACTCCGCACCATAGTATTCCTTTGTTACCCTTGCATGAACTTTTCATTAAGATTTTACCGACATTTACATTATGGCAATGTCAGTATTCAATTCTTTGTAAATCATGCCGGTAACTTACAGGTCGCTCGGCCATTTAAAGTCTTTACTGAAAGTTTATTTGCTGGGAATTTTGTTCTTCACGTTTTTTCGATTGCTACTCATTTTCACCAACCTCCACCTTGTTGCAGAAATAGGAAATGATAAATGGGCGCTGCTGGCGAAGGCGATGGTCATGGGTTTTCGGTTTGATACTGTAATTGCTTGCTACATATTGGCGTTGCCTGTGGTTATTTTAAGTCTTATTTTTTTGGCAGGCACTGTGCGCCGTTGGGTGTTGAAGATTCTTTATAGTTATACCGCAGTTTTGTTTGTAGTAGCCTTCTTTTTCTGTTCTGTAGATGTTCCTTACTTCAATTATTTTTTTAGCCGTTTGAACGATACCATTTTCAATTGGTCGGGTAGTGCAGGTTTTGGTTTGCAAATGGTGGTTGAAGAGCCAAGGTTCTGGGTGTTTTTTCTTGTGTTTTTGTTTGTGTCCATTCTGTATGTTTTTCTCTTGCGAAAAATCATGAAGCGGCACTTGCTTTTTACGAGTGAAAAGTTTGAACCAATTCCCGGCAAGCAACTTCCGAAATTGTTGCCTTTTATGTTGTTGCTATGGGGCGCTACTTTTCTCGGCATCAGAGGACGTACTGCGCAAAAATCGCCCATCATTCCCGGCACAGCTTTTTTTAGCAACAATGCTTTTGTCAATCAACTGGGATTGAATCCTGTGTTTAGTTTATTGCGGAGCGTGCTGGATGATATGCTACCTGAAAATCAGCATTTCCAAAAATTGGACGATGCGGTTGCCCTCAGCACCATGTCGCAACTGCTACATGCAGATGCAAAACTTGAAGCTATTTCTCCAATTGCAAGACAACAGTTTTCAGATGCTCCTTTGAAGGGAAGGAATATAGTTTTGGTAATAATGGAAAGCATGAGCACAGCCAAAATGGGTCGTTTTGGAAATCAGGAAATGCTCACACCATTCCTCGATAGTCTTGCAAGTCAATGCTGGTCTTTCGACAATATTTATAGCGCGGGTATTCATACTTACAACGGGGTTTATACCACGCTTTTTGCTCATCCCGCCGTTATGCACCGGCATACTATGGATCATATTTCTGTTCCGAGAATGGCTGGTTTTTCCAATGTTTTAAGTCAGCATGACTATCAAAGTATATTTTTCACCACGCACGATGAGTTGTTTGATAACATGTCGGGCTTTCTTTCTTCCAATGAATTTGAACATATCGTAGGTCAAAAAGATTATCCTGCAAGTGAGGTAAAAAGTACATTGGGTGTTCCCGATGAATTTATGTTTCGCTTTTCGATGAGCAAACTCCAGGAACTTTCAAGAAATGAAAAACCTTTTTTGGCAACCTTCATGACAGGCTCAGATCATGATCCAATTGTAATTCCCACTGAAACAGGATTTGTAAGAAAGAATGCCGAAAACGAAAAAGCAATAGTGGAATATGCCGATTGGTCGTTGCGAAAGTTTATGGAATACGCCAGTGCCCAGACGTGGTTTCAAAATTCTGTTTTTGTGTTCGTAGCAGACCATGGAGAAATGATGGGGCATAACGCTTACGATATTGTGTTTAGCAATCACCGTATCCCTTTTAT
>CALMWT010000173.1 GCA_937870855.1 uncultured Taibaiella sp. | reverse complement strand
ATGGCCGATGGTACTGCACAACAATGCGGGAGAGTAGGTAACTGCCATATTTATTTGAAACCTCCGTTCTAATCGAGCGGAGGTTTTTTGCTTTAAATATCTTTCACTTCCCTAGCAAATTAGCGGAGTGCAAAAAGGTTTTCTATTTACCCAATCTTCTATTTACCTAAGCCTATACCAAAGCTACTTCCCGATTGAGTCATCTACTTTGCCTTGAGTAAAACATAGTATTTCCTCATTTTCAAGTTGATTCGGTATTCTACATTGATTGAACATTTTGTATTGAGCTAATCCGCAGATAAATATCATCACACGGTCATTTAAGAGTAAAATGGGTGAATTATAGGTGCAATTGGCAGTTTCACCAAACCAAAACTTTTCTCGCAAAGTCTCTCTTAGCAAACCAAAACTTTTTTATGAAACACTTATTTACCATCTTAATGATTTGCTGCGGATTGAGTACACAGGCCGCAAACAAAGCTTTTGAAAAGCTAACCGAACTAAACAAATGCTGGCTGGAGCAAAAGGACGTTGACATCCATTCCCTTCCGGCTTTTACAATGCAGTCGGAAAAAGAATGGATCAGAACGCATCTTAGTCTTGTAGAAAAGACTTTGCGGACAAGAAGCATGGCTCATCTCAATGAAGCTCAAAAACACAACCGCATGAAATGTCTTGACGATCTGAACCAGTATTGGCATGAAGGCAACTTTCCGATCAATGATGAATACAGCTATCGCACACCCATATTCATTGATAAGTACAATAATTTTTGTGCGGTAGGTTATTTGATAAAAGCTTCGGGCAATGAGCATATCTCCCGCATGATCGCAGCAAAAGCTAATCTCGCTTACGTGCACCAGATGAACTATAAAGAAGTATTTGCCTGGGCAAATGAAAATGGTTTTACAGAAGATGAACTCGCATGGATTCAACCGGCTTACCCACCAGTGCGCCACACTAAGGGAATAGGTAAAGGAACTGACGGAGAAATTTTTGAACTGTATGCCGACAATGTAAACGGCAAGTTGTATGTAGGTGGCAATTTTACAATGGCAGATAGTAGCGTAACAGCAAACAGTATTGCCTACGTAACAGAAACCGGCGGCAACTATACCTGGCACAATCTGGGCAGCGGCGTGAATGGAATTGTATATGCAATTGCCGAGTATGATAATAAAATTTTTGTAGGCGGAACGTTTACGCAGGCAGGCAGCACGCAGGTCAATAATGTTGCTTATTGGGATGGCACCGCCTGGCATGATGCAGGCGTTGCAGGCAAGGTAAATGACCTTATTGTTTACAACAACGAACTTTACGCCGCGGGTCAGTTTGATATAATGGGCGGGTTGATAGACGTAAACTTTGCAAAGTGGAATGGAACAGCGTGGCTTCCTTACTCGGGTTTGATAGGTCATATCAATACCATGGAAGTAGTGGATAACGATCTTCTACTTGGCGGTGATTTTATTTATGGAATAGCAGCAAAGAATATTATCAAGTGGAATGTAGCAAATGGCTTCCAACCATTCGGTAACAGCATAGAAAATGAAGTGAACGATATAGAAAAATTTGGCGACACCGTATATGCAGTTTGCACCCGCACAGCAGCAAACGACTCTGCACTTATCAACAAGCTAAAGAACAATACGTGGGAAGATGCCGCGCCCGGATTAATGATGTTCCAATTCCCGCCCGATCCAAATAGGTCTTTCAAAACTTTGTGTGCGCACGTTGATACTTTCATGGTAGCGGGAGATTTTTTCCTTTCGCCGATGGTAGGCAACTATGCTCAGAACACGTACAGCTTCATCAACCCAATAGGAGTAGCAAACTGGATCAATGTGGACAGTGCAGTAAATAAAATGACCGTGTTCAATGGGGAACTAATAGCCGCAGGAAAATTTCAGTATGGGAATGCAGGTTTCGGATGGGGGAATGTTAAGCTCAACCACATCACACGCAAATCTTATCACAACCCTACTTCTGTAGGTACCATTAGTAAAGACAACCACGCTATTACCATTTATCCAAACCCTGCAAGTTCCTCAGGCACTTTAATATTGGAAAATGGTTTTCATGCAGATAAGGTGATGATCATAGATATAAGCGGTAAAGAAGTGGCTTCTTACAATATTAAAGACAAGAAAGAGACAATCACATTACCCCAACTTGCAACAGGTAACTACGTGATTGAAACATTTAACGCAAATGGTGAGAAAGCCACACAAAAGTTGATGATAAAATAAACCTAAGGCAAATTCATATCAAGAGACTGTCTCCATTTTACGAGGCAGTCTCTTTTATTTTTAGGCGCGGCATAAATCTTTAAGCAAAATCGTATGCTCGTTTATTTGCTGCTGGCGGCCAGTATTTTATTTGCGCTAACAAGCCTACTCTTTGTATGGAAAGCATCACAAAAGTTAATAGCAAAAAGCTGGTCAACGAATTTGCTCGCTATTTCCATTGCTGTATTCATTTATCTCTATGGTACCTGGGTCTATTTATCTGTTTATACCAAGTATGTTTTCGGCGTTTTGTTCTTGCTGATTTTGTTGATGGGATTTGCAAAGAAGAAAAAGGAGATAGGTAACATGCAAAAATGGAAAGTGATACCCAATCTTATCTTTTCAGTTTTGTTCATCAGTTTGTCGGTGTTGTATTTTACCGGCACCACCGGAAAGCCTGAAACCGTAGCTCTTCCCTTCCCTTTGAAGAAAGACAACTATTTCATTTTGCAGGGCGGAAAAGGATTACCGTCTAATTTCTTTCATTACAGTTATCGTGGAGCGATCTATGCGATAGATATTGTGAGGCTGAATAATTTTGGTAATAGAGCAAATAAAATTTTTTCCAGCAGACTCGAAGACTACCACATCTACAACGATACGATTTTTAGCCCCTGCAATGGCATCATCACCAGAGCGCGCGATGAAAATCCCGACAATATTCCACCCGACAGAACACGCGGGCCAAGCAATACAAATTCCGTTGTGATTGAAACAGATTCTTTTTATGTATTCATGGCGCATCTGAAGTACAAAGGAGTATTTGTGCTTGAAGGCGATATAGTAAAAACAGGTCAGCCTATAGGACTCGTAGGCAATTCAGGTTTTACGCTGGAGCCTCATCTTCACATTCAGGCGCATAAGAATACAGGCAAAGATGGCTGGTATCGTGAAGACCCGCTCTACATAGAATTTGACGGACGAAGCTATTTGCTGTTTGAAACGATAAGGCCGAAGAGGGTGAGGATGGTGGAGGAGTGAAGTAAGCTATGAAGCGAAACGCAAAATTTCCACATCTGCACCAGCTGGTATCTTAAATCTTCCAGGAGCTTTTGCTTTCCGGAATTTTCTATTTCATGCCTGAGCTTAAACTGAAGTGAGCTTCTTGAAATCGCGCATCAGATCAGAAAGGTGATTGTCTTCACGGAAATAGATAATTAAATGCAGATGATTTGGCATGAATACGTAGCCGAGTATATCTGCTTTATACTTTTCTGCACAAAAGTTGAGGCTACCGACCACTATCATAAAAGCCTCTTGTGAACACAGTAAATGCTTGTGCTCGTAACATGTCGTTGTAACGAAAAAGCATTGTTCGCTTTTGAATAACGTGCGATCACGTAAGCCCATGATGACAATATAGGCAAAGTGTTTCTCAATTCCGTCAGGTGGAAACACCTGACGGCACAAACATCTGACGGCAGAATTAAAACGCCCTATTCACACCCACCACATACCGAAATCCAAAGTACTGCGGATTTGCATACGGCGGCCGATTAATGAACAGCGGCATGTCGAAACGTAAAGTGAGTGGCTGTGCTTTGTCGAACGGTCCAAATTTCTTGATCGTAAACGCAAATCCAACACCTGCATCCATCCTAAAGTCGCTCCACATTTCCGTAGGTGTACTGTTGTAATATTCGTTGATGTTGTTGATGCGACTGAGTTCAATGATTCCGCCATCTGTGAAACCATACACATCCACATGCAGCCAGTTTCGCGTGAATCGGGGTTGTAAACGAATGTAATTATCCACGTCAAGTTCTATGTTTATAGCCGCACCACTTCTGCCCTTGTAGCCAATCATTATTTCACCATCTCTTTCATCAGCAACAAAATAGCCCGAATAACCTCTAAGGTTTAATCCTCCGCCCATGTGAAAATGGTTGGTTTCATAACGGGAAATACCTCTCCAATCATTCGGCACAAAGCCTACACTACGCGTATATTTATTCTCCATCATCTCCTCAGGATTAGCGCCTGCAAGCCACAACGCGCTTTCGTAAGGAATGTTTGTTCCCATACCTATTCTTCCAAAAAGTCTTGTACGCAATTCAAACTTTGCAAAATAGGCGGTGTGCAACTGATCGAGCTGAATATAGCTGTAATTGAACGCATCACTTTCATTGCCCGTCAGCAGTGGTGCACGCATTGTAAGCTTTCCCGAACCAAAACTTTTCAGGTTTTTATAGTTGCGCGTCAGTACAATATTTATTGAGTTATTAGGTCGGCGCTCGTTGCTGCTCCATTCGTTTCTGTAAAGCAAATAGTCGAGGTCATAACTAATGGGTCGCCACATGGTTTGGTAATAAAATTCCGCACGTACCTGATCATTTGGTTTCCAGTTGTGCCCTATTCTTCCATACACCAATCCATCCAACACACGGAGGTTTAGTTGTTCTTCATGTTTCGGATGATGAATGGAAACCGGCGTTGTATAATTCAATGTAAAGTTGAACGGCATATAGCGATCATACCATCCTTCACTTTTGTAACTGAGATAATCATCGCCTTGTAGCACATGTGTATTCCACCAAACCGTAGCGTCGAAACGGTGCATGGTACGCATATAATCTCCTTCTGCATGAATGCCTGCTTTAATACCATCAACAGAATTCCACCAAACATCAGGACGAACAAACAACCGGTAGTTTCTTCTGTCCATAATTGGATTTACACCGCCATCCAATTTTACCTTCAAGGAAAGCGAACGACTGAATAATCCTTTCGTGAAATTGTTGTCGAGCGGGTAGATATCAGCAAGGCGTTCTGATGTATCAATCTGAACGTTTTTCAAACCGGAAGCTGCATGAACCGTTGCTATGTAGCGTGGTTGAACTTTGCTCCAGCCATACCATTTGGGTAAAACCTTTGCATCTGTTTCTTTTGTAAACCACGTATTCGGAATGTGGTAGTTCTGCTTGCTCCCATCTTTCGAGGTCACGGTAAAATCCAGAGGCATCTGCATTTGTCCGCCGCGTTTGAAGTGAATGCGGAAACTATCCGTACCGCTTACGCGTTTTACATTGTCAATGCTGTAGTCTATAGTTTTTGTCGTTTCTAGCCATTGATCAAAGAACCAATTGAGATCTACTTTGGTAAAATTGATGATTGAGTTTCTGAAGTCTTCAAAATAAGGATGTGCGAATTTCCATTGATCAAAATAGTTTTGAAAAGCTGCGAGAAATAGCGAATCACCCAACACATACTGAAGATTGTAGAGCATGGTTGCGGGCTTGTAGTACACCGTTCCATAGCCGCCTTCGTGATGCAGCGCGTCGTTGAAATCGTTTGAGTGTGTATTCAAAGGTTTGGGTTCGCCGTTGAGTGCATTGTAGAGATAGGAATTATAAACTCTTGCATCGCGCGATTGGGTAGGTTCATAGAATCTTCTTTTCCATTTCGATTTTGGTTTTCCTTCTTTGATGTATTTTCCATCTAGTTTGTTCAATCCCCAGGCTGTAATGAATTGTGTGAAGCCTTCATCCATAGAAGCCCGATAAGTTTCATTGCTACCCACCATTCCATAAAACCAGTTGTGGCCAATTTCATGCACCAGCAATCCTCTATACCCCGGTTCTGCACCGCCATCGAGTGTAAGCATCGGATATTCCATTCCATCGGCAGCATCGGCTGCTACCATTTTAGGATAGCCATACATGCCAATATCTTTCGAGAAAGTTTCAATGATTTGTGCAACAAACTGTGCGGTATTTTGCCAGCCGGAAGCATGTGGTTCCTGCACAATGCCTACGCATTCTATCCCATTCCAGTAAGCAGTAGATATACGATAAGAAGGATCGGCAGTGAATGCAAAATCGTGTACGTTTTCTGCATAGTAACGCCATACTTTTCGTTTGCCTTTTTCGTAAGGAATAATAGTTGAAGGCGCTTCATTCCAGGGTTTGTTTTTAAAATGTTTTACATCTAGCTTTTCCCTAAGATCGTCTGGCAAAACCTCTTTTCTGTTTTGTAATGCTCCCGTTGCTTCTACTACATAATTCGATGCAAAATCAAGCGACACATCAAACACACCAAAGTCTCCGTAAAATTCTTTGTTCAAATGCTGATAAGTATCCCAGCCAAATTTGCGATCATACACACACATTTTAGGAAACCACTGCACACCGTTGTAGTGCATAAAACCCCAGGCAGGATACATTTTCATTCTTCTTCTCGTGCTTCCTCCGTTATCAAAATAGGTTTGGAAATCCATCGAAAGTGTTACCGAACTATTCGGGTAAAGCGGCTTGGGTAAATAGACTTTTAGAATGGTATTATCCAGTTCCGTTCTTACTTTCTTGCCATCTGCTTTTATGTTTTCTACCACAGTTCCAAGTCCCGCAGCTTCATATTTTCCAAGTCGAGTGTTTACTTGCAATTCCTCCTGCAATCCTTTCAAATAAGAACCTTTTACAAAAGCATTTTGAAACAAATGGAAATAGACATACTTGAGCGTATCGGGAGAATTATTCCAATACTCCAGTTTTTGTGAAGCATGTATTACGTGCGTTGCCTCATCTATCACCGCATCTATTTTATAATGCACATCCTGTTGCCAGTAGGCAGCATCGGGCTTCCGGTTCTTCCAGTAGTATTTATTCTTGCTGCTCTGGTATTCTTTTAATTCTTGTGCTTTGATTGGAAAACAGAATGCTATTGCAAATGCGCTCAATAATAGTTGCCTCATAACGCGGTGAAAATACGAAAGAGTGGGGTAGGTGGAAAGGGGAGAACAGCATAGAAATGGAACTTGTGGAAACTATTTTTTTTGAGGATACTATCTGCGCTCTGTTTCTGAACTATTCAAGTTTGTAAAAAGTTTTGGTGGAGCAAGTGAGGCATAGTTTTGCTTGTACGGATTATGTTTAAATTTAACGCAGTAAGCTAAAGCAAACTCAATGAAAGAATTACCCAATACCGTCAAGAGATCTATAGAGCTGGTGGGTTTGTGTGCCGTTGCTTACATTATAACGGCCGGACGCGATGTTATTACGCCCATCCTCATGGCCTTTTTTCTGAGCATTCTTTTATTGCCGCTTTATAGAGTGCTGCGCAAGTATAAATTTCCTGAAGTGCTTGCCATCTTTTTTTCCATTTTAGCTGCGGCGTTGGTGTTGGCAGGAGTGGGTTGGTTTTTCTCAATGCAAATTGCAAGGCTACTTTCCGATATTCCCCAAATCCAAGACAATCTCAACGGACATTGGAAAAGCATTAGTTCGTGGATAAATGCAAAGACACAATTCTCCAGTCATCAACAGCTTGAATGGTTGCGTATGCAAAGCCAAAGATTAGTAGGTAATGCCGGAAGTTATCTCAGCGGAGCAGCACTAACGCTCACGGGTGTATTTGTTTTTGTAGGACTGTTGCCTATCTATACTTTCCTTATCATGTACTATAAAAATCTGTTGTTGCGTTTTACGTTTCTATGGTTCAAACCTGAGCAACATGCTACGGTGCAAACCACTCTTACAGAAGCGCAGAGCATTATCATGAGTTACCTTGTTGGTTTGATGATTCAGATTACCTACATCACCATATTGCTCGGTGGTCTGTTAGCAATTTTGGGTATAAAACATGCATTGCTGATTGGTGTAATTTTCGCCTTCCTGAATCTTATTCCTTACGTGGGCGCGCTTGTTGGAAACTTGATTGGCGCATTGTTAACGCTCACTTCTTCACAGGATTTAACGCCCATTCTCATAGTGCTGGGATCAATTGCAGCGGTGCAATTTCTCGATAATAATATTTTGATGCCGCGCATTGTTGGTTCTAAAGTAAAGCTCAATGCACTTGCAAGTATTCTTGGAGTCATTATTGGTGGTTCACTCGCAGGCGTTGCGGGTATGTTCCTTTCATTGCCCGTGATGGCTGTGTTGAAAATTATTTTCGACAACTCCGATTCTTTCCGGCAGTGGGGTATTCTTTTGGGTGATGAAAAGCCAAAGAAAAGCCCGATGTCCATAGCAAAGTTGAAAATGCGTAGAGGAGCAGACGAGCCGAAAAAGCCGTGAGGTAATTGCAGTTTTTCGTTTTGTACTTCAGGATAGTAGAGTGCCTTGATTTTATATTGACAACCTCCTACAAGCCAGCCTTTTTCGCTACTTTTGAAACTTGCTTTTTTCAAACCCATGTCATTACCTCCGCTTTTAAAGCATGTTTACAATCACGGTACGGAAGAAGTAATTCGCAGAGGCAAAAAGATTTTTCATACAGCCGGCGTTCAGCTTCTTGATGTTGATCACCTCGTAGAACAGGTGCGTTTTCGTGTGCGCAATGACCTTTATCAAAATTATTACACCGTTACCGTAGCCAAATATTTGCAGCCTAAAGAACTTTCTATACGCTGCCAATGCCCTTACAATTTGGGTGAGATATGCAGGCATGAGGTTGCTGCACTTTTCCAACTCAATGATATTATACTCAGCGGTTTTTTTGAGAATACAGACATTACTTACGATCAAAAACATACGGTCGTGCGTATGCGGCAGGTCAATCATCAGTTGCTGCAAGTATTTGCTTCGCCCGCAATAATTGAAAAAGCGGAATCAATAGCTAAAGGAAATAAGGTAATTATTGTATCGAGCGTAAATGATACAATTGAGGCTGAGGTTCCAGACAACGAACATACTTTCAGAGTAGTGCTTCGCCAAAATGAAGAACGCTACTACGACACAGCCTGCGCTTGCGATGAAAAAGATCATCCGCTTTGCGTGCATAAAGCAGCAGTTTTCATGCACGTATTGTTTACCTACGGAGCGTCTTTTTTTCAGTCTATGCGCAACTGGGACGAGCAGAAAAATAAATTGCTTAGTCTCTATGGTTATTCTCTCAACGACGATCTTACCAATAAATTCACCTTCACTTACGAAAACGGCAAGCCCTTTCTGCGGGTGCTCGATCCGTCCATAAAAAAAGTAGAACATAAAGCGCCGGTTGTAGCGGTTGCTGCTGCTGCGCCTGTAGTTGTAACGCCAGTTGCTGAAAGACGATTAGGAATTGTCCTTGACACCAATGTTTCCTGGTATCCTTTCGTTGCATTTTTGCTTGTGGCAGGAAATGTGAATGAATCGGAAGAAGGTTTTGTGGATGGCATAGACAAACTTGAATTAGCGCAGTACATCAATCCGTCTTATTACAAAGAGCCTGATCGGGAATTGATACCCATCATGCGCAAGTTTATGCCGGAGGAGATCATGAAATACATGAAGAAGAATCTTCCGTTTGGTGATTTTCTGAGCGAATATGCACAGGTGTTGAAAGACACACCGCAGGAAGATGTGCGCGAACAGGTGTGGGAATTTTTATTGCCGAAATACAAAAAGCTGCTTGAACGATTTGCAAATCACAGACTGACTTTTATTTTACCACAAGGCAAAAAACTTTCGTCAAAAACACTGGAGCCGGTTGTGTTTTCCGGTAAATTGATGCGTTTTCAATTGCTCGTAAAAAAGACTGATGCGCTTCATGAAATTTCACTTGAATGGCTGATAGGAAACATCACTATTGCGTTTGAAGATGTTCGTGTCCTCAACTTTGCTTTGTTGCTTCATCAAGGTAGTCTGCACTCGCTTTCAAGTCAGCAGGAAATACAATTATTAGAGCGCTTTTTGCCCGACGGAAAACTTGAAATTCCTTCCTCAGAATGGGCAGGTTTTCTCGAACATCACGTAATGCAATGGAGCCAGATAGTGCATGTTCATTTTGCGGATGAACTTGTGCAGCGTGTTGAAAATGTGAAGCCTGCTTACCAACTTTATCTTCAGGAAAAGGAACAGGTGCTGATATTTCAACCCGTATTTTCTTACAATGACACCATCATAAAATGGGGCTTCTTCGGAAACGTGATCAAGCCGCAAAATGGTGTAGTGAAAATCATTCACAGAAACGAAGAAGCAGAAGAGCAGTTCATCAACCATCTGCGCATGATGCATACAGATATGCAACAGCATGGTAAAGAACATTTTCTATACCTCCCCGCCAGTGCAGTGCTTGCCAATAATTGGTTCTTTCGTTTTACCGATGAAATGAAAGAATGGAACGTAGAGTTATTTGGTTTTGAAGGATTAAAAAGCCTACGGATCAATACCCATAAACCCAATACCCGTGTGCAGGTAAAAAGCGGTATTGATTGGTTTGATGCGTCGGTGGAAGTGGTGTTTGGCGATCAGACGGTGACGATTGCAGAAGTGAAAAAAGCCCTTGCCCAAAAACTAAACTACGTAAAACTTGGGGACGGAACACTGGGATTGCTACCAGAGGAGTGGCTGAAAAAATATTCTTTGCTCATAAAAATGGGTGAAGCAAAAGACGGAAAACTTCGACTAAAAAAATATCACTTTAGTGCGCTCGATGAATTGCTGGGCGAAGTAGATGAGGAAGCACTGCAACATGAACTGGAAGAAAAAAAAGAACGTCTTACTGAAATTATTTCCAACGATTATTCTACCCTCACACCTCCACCAGAGCTGAAAGCTACACTTCGTCCTTATCAGCAGGCGGGTTTTCAATGGCTCACATTTTTGAGCGAGGCGGGG
>CALMWT010000172.1 GCA_937870855.1 uncultured Taibaiella sp. | reverse complement strand
GAACTGGAAGGAAACATGGCAGGCTATCGGGACATGATGTCTGAACTGTTGACAAGCGGAACAAAGACACGTTCTAACGAACAACTCAACAAAGAAATTGACTTCATTGGAGCGAACATCAATGCTTCGGATGAAGGTATTTCAGCAAGTGGTTTGAAAAAGCATCAGCAAAAGATTTTTGAGTTGATGGCAGACGTTGCTATAAATGCAGATTTTAAACAATCGGAACTTGATAAAATAAAAACACGCGCCCTTTCGGGACTTGAAGCTGAAGAGAACGAACCTGATGCAATGCTCAATAAAGTAAGCGCTGTGGTAAATTTTGGCAAGCAACATCCTTATGGCGAAGTAGCCACCAAAGAGAGCATTCAGAAAATAACGCTGGACAAGGTGAAGAAATATTACTCAACTTATTTTCGTCCGAATGTAGCGTACATGGCAGTGGTGGGAGACATCACCATGGCAGAAATTAAACCCGTAATTGAAAAGTATTTTGGCAATTGGCAAAAAGCAACTGTACCTGTTGCGCAATACAGCAATCCTGCTCCACCTGCTGCACGCCGCGTAGTTTTTGTTCCCCGCGATGCCGCTGTTCAAAGTGTAATCAACGTAACTTATCCAGTTGATCTTAAACCCGGAACTCCTGATGTGATAAAAGCACGCGTTGCAAATTCCATTCTTGGCGGCGGATCTAATGGTCGCTTGTTTTTAAACCTTCGCGAGCAACATGGCTGGACGTATGGTTCTTATTCTTCGCTTTCACAGGATATTCTTAAAGGTTCTTTCACGGCCTATTCAAAAGGACGCAACGCGGTTACTGATAGTTCGGTGCAGGAGATTATTTCTGAAATGAATAAGCTTCGCAATGAAAAAGTTTCTAAAGAAGAATTGCAAAATCACATTGTAAACATGTCGGGTTCATTTGCGATAGGTTTGGAAAGCCCCGCTACAGTTGCACAATACGCAATCAATATAGAGCGGTATAAAATGCCGAAGGACTACTATCAAAACTATTTGAAAAATCTTGCCGCAGTTACCACAGAAGATGTGCAGGCTATTGCAAAAAAATACATTCAGCCCGATAAAGCAAATCTTGTAGTTGTAGGAAGTAAAGATGAAGTAGCAAAAACGCTTACACGCTTTGCCAGCAACGGTAAGATACTATATTATGATACCTACGGTCGTGAAATAAAACCAGCAGTTACTGTGGCAGCGCCCGCAAATCTTACCGGAAATGATGTGGTAAAAAAATACGTTTCGGCAATTGGTGGAGAGAAAACAATTAAGGCAATTAAAAGCATTAAGACAGTAAGCAGTGGAGAAGTTCAAGGCATTGCACTCACCATCACGGAAATAAAAAAAGCGCCCAACAAATTGAAGTTTTCGATGGAAGGAATGGGTATGGTTTTGCAAAAAAGAGTTTTTGATGGTACAAAAGGCTATCAGGAAGTGCAGGGAACAAAGCAAGATCTGGAAGGAGACGATCTGAATGAAGTGAAGGAAGATGCAGATATCTATGCAGACTTACACCCGGAAAAATATGGCAAGAAGTTTACGCTGAAAGGAATGGAGCAACTTAACGGAGCAGATGTTTATGCCGTTGAAGAAACCGGAGAGAAAAACAAAGCCACAAACTACTACGATGTAAAAACAGGCTACCTTCTAAAAGTGGTTCAGACTACCGAGCAGGGTGCAGTGATACAAGAGTATGCGGACTACACAGAAGTGCCGAATGCGGGTGGTTATAAAATTCCTTACACCGTAAAAATTGCAGCAGGGCCACAAATCATTACAGTAAAAGTGAAAACTGCGGAAGTGAATACGACCATAGATGACAGCGAGTTTCAGTAAACTAACGAAATAGAAGTGTAAAGGCTGTGTCGCACATCACGATACAGCCTTTTTAGTTTTACTACCAGCCAAGTAATTTAGAACGGTTCTTGTGTTAATTCCGCTTATCCATATAGATGAATACTGAAGCATTTGTCATGTCCTTTTTCAGTAAATCTTCATAGAAAACTTTAGCTGCTTGCAGTCCATCCGGTTTTGTATAGGGAACAACATCCTTTACATTAAACTCACTGAATACTACCTCTGTTTGCGGTGTAAAATGAAGCAAGAGTTTTTTCGTTTGCAGGTAAGCAGTATGCTCCATTTTCGCATTATCTGTTACTTCAATTATTACATCAAGAGCATTATTAATTCCCTTTACGCTAAACCAACCGTTGTGTAGCTCGGATGTATCGGCAAGATAAGTGGTGGGAAGAAACAGGTCGAACCCCGATAACTTAGCAGTAGCGTTAGAACTATTTACTGCAAAAGACAAATCAACATCATATTGAACACCTGTTTTTGGATTGTAAAAAGACAGGTAAACCTCATTGATAATTCTCCTTCCCGGATAAACATCAAATTGTATGTTTTTAAGATCTGCTTCGATAAATTCTTGTTTGTCCGGCAATGCAGGGTCTTTCTTTTTGTGACACGCAGTAAAGAAGATAAAAGCAGAAAGCAGGACGATTGTATATTTCATGAGGTGTTCGTGTTTGATTATTTAAGAAAACGCCAGTAGATACCAAATTGAATAATACTGTTGTAAATTTTATCATCAACGAGATAAACCTGTTCCTGATAAGATAATGCAGGCGGCGAAGGTTTTGAGATGCTTGTAAGTCCATAATGATAGCGAATATTAGCTCCTAGTCCGAACGGAGCAGTATATTCTATGCCATACACCAGTGCCCATTCTTCAGGTTGATGAGAAGATTTTACATCGGGATCATCAATAATTTTACTTTCGTTATTTGCGGGCGATTTTTTTGCGGATATTAAGCTGCTATACTGAACGCCTCCAACTAATGCAAACCCCTTCAATCGTGCTTTTACCACGAAGGGGAATGACCAATAGTTAATCGTGTAATTATAGCTTCTTTCATCTCCAAAACGATAATCATACCGGAAGCCTGCATTTGAATAAAGAGCTTCTGCCTGCACCGAAGCGTATTTGAATAAGGGCACTTCTGCAAACAAACCGCCGCAAAACCCTACTTTGGAATGGGTGCTTTCATTAAAATAGGGTCGCTCGCGCTTGATCATTGTAATGGATACATCGCTTATTGCGGCATTAGCTTTAATGCCAAAATGGAATTTTTGTGCATGACTCAAAACGCTGCTACACAAAACGAGAACGGTTAGGAGTAGTTTCACTGTGTTTAGTTGCGAAGATGTTATTTGAATATTATTTCGAAAAATGCTTAGTACGGTCGGGAAAGAATGATATGACTGTCCGATTGATAAAGGTCTCCTAAGCTGTCTGTTCCGGAAACAAGATGGCGTATCCACAGGGCGTTGCCTGTGTACTCCATTACATCCCATGCTACGTTTACGATGCCGGAGCTGTCATCTACTATCGGCATTATTAACTTCTTGCCGCTAAGCTGCCATCTACCGGCTTCTGGGAAATATCCTAGGAACATCCATGATAAGCCTTTTCCATCCAAATTTGATTGATAAAAACTATCATTTTCAACAAATGTTATGTATGAGGTTTGCGCCGAATTCCAATATGTGATTATATCGCCATTGTATACCTTATTACCGCCTCTTTTATAAGTATATTGATCTGTTAGTATATCATTTTTGAACCAAAAAGTGCTCACATTTTCTGCTTCCCATTTCCCGATCAGTTTTTCTTTTGTAAGTATAGTATCTGCAAGCGGTACGGCATCTTTGTTGCTATCTCCCTTACTGCATGAGAAGAGAAGGCAGGAAAGAATAATGCTTGTTGTTAAGTGCTGCAATAGCTTCATAAAATGAGCAATAAATTGATTTGAAAGACAATGTCTAATTAAGGTTTATTTCTTCACCTTGATGGGTTCGTAACTGTACGTCACCGCTACCGGGTGGCTTATCAAAGTGCAATGTGGAAGTCTGGCGATGAGTGATGGATTTTTCAACCCAAGCCAGCTATGGATTATGCTCCCAAATATCATTGTATTCTGTGCCTCCGTTCCGTCCGAAACAAATATAGGCTTTGCTTCCAATGGTAAATCCGAATGCATTGGAACGGATGGGTCCATCGAAATCTTTCTGCTTTTCCCATGTCTTATTAATCGTACTGTACTTCCAAATCTCATTCGTGTAAACAAACGAGTTCAAATTCTTAGCCCCGCAATAGAGATAAAGATCACTCCCAAACACATAGAAAACCTGCGCAGCGAATTGCAATTGCGGTTCGCTAAGGTTAGTAATGATATTCATCACAGGATCGTATTGAAACAGTCGGTAGGTGTTGGCGGCATAATCCAGTCCCCATGCATAGGCTTTTCCGTCAACAGCAACAACTAATTCTGACAACCCTTTCGAGTACCCGGGATAATGTACGGTTCTATCTGTCCAGCGATCTGTAATCAGATCATATTCGAAAAGACTGTCTGTCCGGTAACCGTCATATTCTTGCCAGCCCCAAAAATAAATTTTGCCGTTAAGTGTAAAAGTTCCGGGGCGATTTGTATTGCGTCGAGGAAAGTCAGCTTTTCTTGTCCAGGTGTTGAAGTCGGGGTCATATTCCCATATCTGATTTAAACCACCTCTCCAGTAATTGCCTAAACCAAAAAAGCCTTTATCGCCAACAGCAATGGAAAAGCACCTGTCATTTCTATCCTCTTTATCTTCACGCCCTGGTAGTTTTGCTTTGGCAGTGAATTTATTGGTAGAAGGATCATACTCCCAAAAATCCGAAAGTAATTCCTGATAAATCATGTCCACTTGGAAATATGCCTTGTTTTTGAGGGTGAAGGCAAAATGAACATTCTCAGCATTAATATTGAAGAAATCACCCATCTTGCGCCACCCGCCCGGTACAATCGGAGCAGGTGTATTTTCTAAAACCACGGGTTTGGAAAAATCAGGCTTATCTACTACAGTCTTACATGCTGCCACGAAGAGAATTACTATCAGTAATGATTTTAACTGTTTCATAAAGTCAATTTTAAGAAGTAGATGTTGCGGTGACTAATTATCCTGGTGGTCAATGGTCGGTACGATTGTCCTCCCCTTTGCGCTCCTTAATTTTTTCGCCGATATATTTTCCTGCCTGGCCTGCATGAGTGACTATCGTTTTACCTGCACCAGAAATTTGCTTCCCTGCATCTGACAACAATTGATTCAGGCGCTCACCGTCATCTGTTTTGAAATCTTTTAGTGTCGTAACATCGGTGATGCCTGATGTGTCAAATTGTAGATACGGCGCTTCCGAGAATCCGATAAACCTGGCGATGAAAACGGTCGGTATTTTAAGGCGTACGACGTTGTAATCTTTCACAGACTCGTTATAAGCAACCCTCTTGTTTTGTACATCAACTTCACATGTAGCGATGCTGTGACTCAGATTGTTGTATTGTTCGTTTGCTTTCAGATTAGGAAAGCGTTCCGCCATCCCTTGCAAGGTTGAAAGCACATTTCCGGATTGTTGGTACGTACTCATTAGATTATTGGCGTTGGTGTCCTGCGAGATTTTTAATTGCACAAACTGCTCGCCTTCTTGATAGTTTTTAACAACATCAATCATTTGATTGATCAGAGAAAGCTTTTTGCTAATAGAGACTTGTACATTGGAAGCTTTTTCCCGTACATTTTGCGCCAATGCCTGCAAGCTGTTGTATGACTTTATGGTAACAAATACGGAGGCTATTATCAATAATAAAAAGAGAAAAAAAAGCATAAAAATAGTTTAAAAAGTGAAAAAAATTTATTGACCAAGTATGTCCAGAAGCGTTCTTTTCTCATACCAGTTGCCTTTGTATTCAATCACCAAATTGTCTGCTGAATTTTTAATCGCCTGCAAAATCGCAACACCGTTTCTTGGTCCGTCAATCATTCTGCACGTGGCGGTAGATCCGCTGTTTATTTCCAATACATTGGCTTTTCCCAATGATTGTTTTTCTTCTACCTTCTGATTGGTGTTAGGATTGGTCAAGTAGCTTACCGAATAAATATCCACCACATCATTGATTTGCAGACCATCGTCCGAACCACCCCAAATTTTAAATTTGTCAAGATATTCGCCGCGCTTTTTTGTGCCTGTCGAAACCGTTGACATGTACTTAAACCGCTGTGGTAGATAAGCGCCGATATGCGCACGAATGATATCGCTTATAGAAACATAGGCGTACTGTGCAGCTTCTGCGTAATTTTTGCCTTTACCCTCACCGCGCACGATCTCGCTTTTAACGATTTCTCCAGAAGCCACATCCACCAGCTTAAAGGAAAGACTGATGTCAACATATTCGTTACCCGTGGCAACATTGCTGGAATTTACCACATTGCCCCTTGATACTCCTGTGACATGACCGGTGATAATAATCTTCGCGCCGAGCTTACCTGCCTTGCTTACAAGCTCAGTCGTGTTAGCTTCTTTAAATTTGTCTTCTTCTTTGATTAAGCCAAAGCGGTTGCGTTCGACTACCCTAAAACGATTGGATTTTAAAACCCCTGCCTCAACGGCATTACCGACACCCAAAGCGTAATCATAACTGTAGTCCCGTGAAGTGGTAAAGTGATAGATTGCGACTGCATCTTTTGTCGGTTTGCTCTGGCTAAGAGCTGTGAAGGAGGAGAGGGCAAGACCGAGGGTGATGCCTGATTGCCGGATAAAGGGCAATAATCTGAATTGCATTTTCTGTATGGTTTTAAGTGTGACTGGCAGGAAATAAAGTAGGCGTGAAACTTAACACCCTACTCTCAGGTACTTGCGATACTCTCTTAGAAAATGAATAAGTCCACGCCGTATCGGCGTGTCTTACAGTCATTTTTTCTAAGATTTTGAAATTCGCAAGTTTCGAGAATAGAAAAAGCTGCAGACAGCTATATATGTTTATGTGTCACACTTAAATTACTTCATGCGCAAAAATTTGTTTCACTTCAAAAATAACAATCTATTTGTTTTTGTATTTATTTTTTTAGTCCCAAAATCTGTAACAGCCCTCTGTCTGATTGGTGCATAGCTGCATGTTGAGTCATTGGGGAGATGATATAACTCAAAACAGGGATTTACCTCCTCTACTTGAAACTGTTTTGAAATTAAGGAAGTAACACATTTTAGAGTAGTGTCTCAATTTGAACCACATAGACACATAGTTTACAATAGAAAGAGACATAGTTCAATGTGAAGCCTCTGTTTTCTCTGTACCTATGTGGTAAACAAAATCAAACTGAGACACTACCCATTCTAGCTGTGTCGCACATCACGATACAGCCATTTAGTTTTACTACCAGCCAAGTAATTCTTTGAGTTTGCTCATACCGCTTTTGCTTACCGATACTTTTGCGCCGCAGTGCAACAATGCCACGTGACTATCTTTTTCATAAGGCTCTATGCGCAATAACTGAGCAACCGGAATAAGATAAGAACGATGCACCCTGACAAACTGTTTCGGGTCGAGTGAATTTTCTATATGGCTCAGTGTACTTTTCTTTAGATAATTGCCGCTATGGGTAAAGATCTTTACGTAGTCGTCGCTGGCCTCAATGTAAAAAATATCGTGTGCAGGTATGATGCGAATCATGCCCTGATCTTTCACAACTACTCGATGCTGATAACCTTCGTACACTTTCTCCTGTACCAGATTTTGCATCTGAGTCTTTTGGTTTACTTCCGCATGTTTCAACCATTTCTGCATTGCTTTGTCAAAACGTTCTCTTGTTATTGGTTTCAGCAAATAATCCATTGCGTGTGCCTCAAAAGCTTTCAGGGCATACTCATCAAAGGCGGTAGTAAAAATTACTGAGGGAGTATCTTCAAGCAATTCCAGCATTTCAAATCCATTCACTCTGGGCATTTGCACATCAAGAAACACAAGGTTTGGCTGATACTGTTGTATTGCTTTAAAACCTTCAAAACCATCGTTGCACTCTGCCACAATTTCTATCTCACCATATGGCTTCAATAATGTGCGTACAAGCTGACGGGCAAGTGGTTCGTCATCTATCAGAATCACTTTATGCATTTCGTTGTGGTATTTTTAAAGTGGTGGTAAATGTTTGTTGCTCTTGTGCTGTTTCCAGCAAATCTGTGCGTCCGTAAAGCAAGTAAAGTCTCCGCTGAATACCCTCAAGTCCGAAACCAGTTCCTGATGGCGGCCGGTTGGCACGATCGAATGGATTTTCTATGGTGATAGTCAGGTAAGCATCTTGCAAAGCAATCTTCATATTGATTACTACTTCTCCAATGTGCCCATACAATCCAAACTTTATTGCATTCTCAATTATGGGTTGTAACAAAAAAGGGGGAATTACTGCACTGTCGGTGTATTGCTTATCGTACACCACTTTCAAACGATCGCCGAAGCGTACAGTTTCTATAGCGAGGTATGCTTCAATGTATTCCAGTTCTTCGTCAATGGGTATCTGTTCGCGTGCTTCGCGTTTCACGGAATTTCGAAGAAAATCGGAAAGCCTGCCAATCATCTCCTGGGCTTTATCAGGTTGAATAAGAATTAGCGCACTGATAGAATTAAGACTGTTGTATAAAAAATGAGGTTGCAGTTGCTGGCGTAGTTTAAACAATTCTGCTTCCCGATGTAAAGTTGTTGCGTCAGCTATTTGTTTAAATTGATTTTCCAATACGCTTCCCTTGCGGCTTACAGCACAAAGCGTAATAAGCCAGGTGTTTGCGAGCAAAGAAACAAGCAGGCGTGTAGTGCTGGAATTTTTCAGCCAGAGTAAATAGTCAATGTCATCATTAAACCACCATTTTAGGAACAGTTTGTTCAAGTACCAGGAAGCAAATCCGCTAACAATGCCAATGAAAACCGCGTAAATAAGAATACCAACTTTGGTAGGATAAGATTTTACAAAAACAATTCCGCCAAACACAGTTGCGGTAAAGAAAAAAGCACTAAGCCAGGCATCAATAAGCAGCGTATTCCAGTTGTGGAGATAGGGATAAAAAATAAGCGTAAGCAGACTTGTCGCTACGCAAAATAGCACCAACAAATACCATCGTATGTTGCCATTGAATATCGTCATGCAAATTATTGTGTGGCGCTACTAATCCAGACAGGATCGGCAATAGGCTCCACCTCTTTTACTCTTGAAAGAACAAGTGCACCGTGCTTCATGTTTACTTCACGTATTTCTTTTATAGCCACCATCTTCCACTTCGTTGTTCGTCCGTGCCGGTCTATGAACGAACACTCTTCCTCTTTACCAAATCTTTGAGCTTCAGCGAGCGCAGTGGTTTCATCGTTGGCAAATAATATGCGCCATTGTTCTTCGTACTGTTCAGAAACTACTTCTTCGCAAACTATGCGGTAGATAATGTGGGCTGTGAATGATTTCATTCTTTTGGTTTTACCAATAGGTGCAGCAACAAAAAAACGATTCTGGTGCAACCTTATTGTTGTGGGTGTTTTATCTTTTACTAAAAAGATTTTATTTCTATGCCGCCGCAAAAGCAAGAGCCTCGAAGAATAAGAGTCTTTCTGTTTTCAGTGGCATCGGGAGTGCGCAACGTGCGTTTATCTTCTACACTTCCCATTATGGTTTCTACTTCATTTTTTATATCCCAGTTCGACGGTACAATGATCTCACAGCCACCAAAGGTTGCACGAACTTCCAACACAATGTTTTGTTCAGGCGAATCGGCTTGAAGCATATTTATTTCAACACCGCCAAATGTTGCGGTTACTTTCCCTCCACGAAAATCCTTTGAAGTAATGATCTCCTTTCTTCCACCAAAAACCACATCTGCCACCACACTTTTATTTGTAATTATTTCGGTGTTATCCCGTTCTGTCCAGTGCTTTTTTTTTGGCTTCAGAATTATTACAAGTCCTGCCAGGACAAGCAAAAATGGTAGTACAATATCTTCCGAATCAACTTCCCTCCCTGCCATAGTGAACGTAAAAGCCGGAATATAATTGAAAATGCCAATGGCAATTAAGATATAAGGAGCGGGCGAAGAAAATCTGTTTTTCACGCCTATTAGTAAACCCACGGCTATCAAAATCAAAGGCCAGTTTGCATGAAAATCCAGCATTGGAATTAGCCCTACTTGCTTAAGAAAAATGAACAAGCCAATTATAATGATAAGAATTCCGAAAAAAACTTTGTTTCCCCTTCTTTGATCTCTGTAATGCGACATGTACAATTATTGTTTAAGTAAAAGTAGGTCTCTCGTGTAGCACAAGAAAGAGTTGTTAGGTAAAATTGAAGGACAGGTCGGTGAAGCGCGAGAAAAGATCGGTGAGTGGTACTGAAATTTCAGTGTTGGTTTCTAAACAACCGGAAGGGAAGGTTATTTTTTTCAGGAAAGTCTTTTAGGCGTGAAGCCAATTTTGTCAAATGTCTTTTTCCTCAAGGCAAAATAATCCCACACTATGCTTTTGCGATAAATGCCTTCTTCATTTCGGTAAGTGATAAGTTGTTTTGCTTGCTTTCTTTTTTTCCACCATTTGCCAAAGCTGCCATAGAAATGAAAATGTGCTTTTATAATGATGCCCATTTCTTTAAACTTACCGCCGGCCAGCATCTGCAATCCTGCTACACCATCTAACACCAACCGCAGTGGAATAAGCCAAAGAAGTTTAGAGCCTTTTTCATTTTTAAGAAGAAGAATGAGATTGTTGCGGAAGTTGTAATAAAGCTTTTGAGGACTACCGTAAGAAATAACGCTTCCACCAACGTGATATACTGTAGAACCGCCAATGTAGCCAATCTTGTATCCTGCATTTTTCAGTCGCCAGCAAAGATCTACTTCTTCCATGTGGGCATAAAGATCAGGATCCAATCCGCCTACATGATGATAAAGATCTGCGCGAACCATAAGACAACCGCCGGAAGCCCAGAATGTTTCGATATCATCTTCATACTGCCCCTGGTCTTTTTCAAGATCATTGAATATTCGTCCGCGACAAAATAAATACCCGAGGTTATCCATAAAACCGCCAGCTGCGCCTGCATATTCAAAGTATTCCCGCTCTTTCCAATAGCGAATTTTTGGCTGGCAGGCTGCAAGACCTTCATAGCGTTTCATTGCATTCAGAAGAGGAGGGAACCAGTTGTGCGTCACTTCAAAATCTGCACTTAGCAACACATAATACTTAGCCTGGATTTGGTTTAGCCCCTCGTAGTAGCCATTGGCAAAACCCCGATTGATGGCTATTTGCAATGTTTTTACGGAAGGATAATTTTGCCGAACAAATTGCAGCGTATCGTCGGTAGATGCATTATCTACCACTACTACCTCATAATTTCCTTCAGCTTCTGCAATGATGGCGGGCAAAAATAACTCATGCCATTTCCTGCCGTTATAGCTCAGAATTACAACGGCTGTTTCATGCTCACTAACAATCATTGCGGGGCAATGAGGAATTATTTGTATTCGGGAGTGTACAGGCTGCTCTTTGGAACGCCTTCGGCTTGTTGATCGTCATACCGGTGCTCCCAAAGATTGTAGCATCCAGCCCAGGAGAAAATAAACAGTCCGAAGAAAAACAATAAGAATAAAAAGCGCGACTTGGATGGCTTGCTAAGTTCTATATCGGCAGGATTGTCAATCAGATTTTCCTGGTTGTTGTGTTGATTGTCCATGGAGGAGAAAATTTCCGCTCACAAAAGTATAGTTATTCACTTAAAATCACAATATTTTTACCCCGCTTGCGTTTTGCAAAAACCTTTTATGCGCCAGTACATTAATTGGAAAACTTACCTCGTGATCGCGGCGCTATGCATCGTCACGGCTTCTTTATACTATACCAATCAACTATCGCACAAACTTGCTGACGAAGAAAAGAAAAAAGTAGAGCAACTTGCCTTTAGTATAAAGACACTTGCCACTGCTACCAACGATGATGAAATAACATTTGCGCAAACCTTCGTATCTCAGAATACAACCATTCCGCTCATCATCGTTGACGAAGAGAAAAACATTGTAGATCATAAAAACATTGATTCTGCAAGGGTAAAAAATATGGACAAGCACTTGCAGCGAAAAATGCAGGAGTTCGGAAATATGCACCCTCCTATCGTTGCAGATTACGGAATTGGGAAGAGCTATATTTACTATGGCGAATCTTATTTGCTCACCCAGCTTCGCTATTATCCCTACGTTCAGCTTGCCATTATTTTCCTGTTTCTGGTCGTAGTATTAGTGGCGTTATCTGCTGCGCACCGTTCTTTACAAAATCAGGTGTGGATTGGTTTGTCGAAAGAAACAGCACATCAGTTGGGTACACCGTTAAGCTCTATCGAAGCATGGTTGGAATTACTTAAGGAAAGCGATTGCAATGCAGAAGCAGTGGCGGAAATGCAAAAAGATATGGAACGGCTAAAGTTGGTAGCAGACCGTTTCAGCAAGGTGGGCAGCACACCACAAATGAATGAGGAAGACGTGCTGGCAAGAGTGCGCAATATGGTGGAGTACATGCAAAAACGCGCTCCTAAAAAAGTGATTTTCTCTTTGCAATCAAACGAAGAAGAAATAGGCATAAACATTAGCGGGCCATTGCTCGATTGGGTGTTGGAAAACCTGATGCGCAATGCACTGGATGCTTTAGATGGCAAAGGAAAAATAGAGATAAAAGTGACCAACAATATTCATCAGGTGTGGATAGACGTAAGCGATAGTGGCAAAGGAATTCCGAAGCACCAGATCAGAAAGATATTTAAACCAGGCTTTACCACTAAAAAACGTGGTTGGGGACTAGGATTATCGCTCAGCAAAAGGATCGTAGAAAAATACCATCATGGGTCGTTGTATGTCAAGCATTCGGAAGTAGGAAAGGGAACTATGTTTCGGATTATTTTAAGGAGATAAAAATCTTCTGGCTTCTCTTTTTAATTTTCAATTTTTGAATTTACATTTGCCATCCCTTAAAAGATGCGGAGGTGGCGAAACTGGTAGACGCACTACTTTGAGGTGGTAGCGGGGTAACAGCCGTGGGAGTTCGAATCTCCTCTTCCGCACTTAAACAGAAAAGTCCAGCACAATTGCCGGACTTTTTTTATTTCTTCAACTTATCTATAAATACCTTCTTAAACTTATCGAGCTTAGGCTTCACTACAAATACACAATAAGATTCCGAACCATTTTGGTTGTAGTAATTCTGGTGGTAATCTTCTGCTTTGTAGAATTTTGTAAATGGTGAAATCTCAGTAACCACATCGTCATTATAAGCCTTCTCTTCGTTCAATTTCCGTTTGTATTCTTCTGCTTTTTTGCGTTGTTCATCATCATGATAAAATACCACGCTGCGATACTGTGTGCCCACATCATTGCCTTGTCGGTTGAGTTGTGTAGGATCGTGTGCTACCCAAAATGCAGCAAGCAATTCATCAAAACTGATCTTCGACGGATCGTAATAAATATTGGTAACCTCCGCGTGCCCTGTGTTGCCGGAACATACTTGTTTGTAGGTAGGATTATCAATAAAACCGCCGCTGTAGCCCGACTCTACTTTTACCACCCCTTCAAGCTGCTGAAACTGTGCCTCGGTGCACCAAAAGCAACCTGCCCCAAAGGTGGCCGTTCTCACACTGCTATCTGTAATAACACTTTCATTTTGATTCATTGACTGAAATGTTTTTGATTTTTCTAAACTACCCTGTGCACATGCAGAAAGTTGCAGGCTCAACAGCCCAAGTCCGAAAAATGATTTTAAGGTTTGGAACATCAGTTTCAAATTTAGCCACTACAAACACATGCACTGAGATAAAGTTTAGCCAAAGCGGGGGCGAAACCACCATTTAACATACGCTTTGAAAATATTCAACGCCAGATGCTAAAAACTTTTTGAAAATCCATCTGCAATTCTAATTTTGCGCCCGGAGAGATGGCAGAGCGGTCGAATGCGGCGGTCTTGAAAACCGTTGACTGTCAAAGGTCCGGGGGTTCGAATCCCTCTCTCTCCGCCACGCAAATAGCACTGATTTTTTCAGTGCTTTTTCCTTTGTATTCATTCCCTACCTACTTTAATGCTTTGTCATACCTTCTCGCAACGACGTTGTGTCTCCCTGCATATTTATCTTTGTCACAAAATAAACACGTTATAATGTCGCAAACTACTCCTTGTCCGATGTGCAAATCTGCTTTTACCTATGAATTGGATAATTTACTTGCCTGCCCGGAATGCGGACATGAATGGGACCCCAATGTAGCTGACGACAAGGAGCAGACTTTTGTGGTAAAGGACAGTAATGGGAATATTCTTCAGAATGGTGATACGGTTGTTACCATAAAAAACCTTCCGGTAAAAGGCGCTTCACAAAGTATAAAAGCGGGAACCAAAGTAAGAAACATACGCCTGGTAGATAGCGACCATAATATTGATTGCAAGATAGACGGGTTTGGCGCGATGGCGCTTAAATCGGAGTTTGTAAAAAAAGCGTAAGTCAGGAACTATCTTTTGTAGATCGGCGCGCGTTTTAGCATATACTCCATTGCATCTTTCCAACTGTCTTCCATATTCAGGAAGGGCTTGCGTGTTTCGTTGTAGATTTTCTTATCGCCCTTGTAAATCTCCAGCACCACCACGTAGTGATAAGTTCTGTCTTCATTTACCGTGCTTGATGTGTGAACTGCGCCCACTTGTTTGTTGCCCTTTTTTTCGGTGCCGCCGTAGGTAGTTTCATTGAGGGTGGATTTGGCTTTTACCTCACAGGTTACTTTGCTAAGCACCAAATATTCTGACCCAAGTACCTTTTCGAGTTCCTCTACGGGTGTTTCATCGAGGCGTGCGAAATCTATATTCGCCTTTCTAAGCGAAGCATTGGTAGAACGGGTGTCCTGCATTTTAAGCGGGGCAATCTTTGAAAGGTCATCTTCAAAAAAATCGTAGATACGGCTTTGTGCCAGTTTGGAATGATCTTCCCACAGCTTGCCGGAGGCTTTATCATAAAATGCAACGGGTAAAACAGCAAGTGTATTGGGTTGCACCTCTTTGTATTCAAGAGGTGCAGACGTGGGTGCGCTCGGGCTGGCACTATTGCCCGTATTGAACTGCTGCACTCTGCCGCTTGAAAAAACAATTGTTCGTAAATTTTCGATTTTCTCTTCGTTTTGCGCCGATTCACCGGGATAGGTAAATTCAATACTGTTGGCCCCCACTTTTATCACTTTTACCTCAAGTACGCTTCCGTTGTTGAGATACATTTTATCTACCTTATTGTTTTGTGCAAACGCAACGCAGGCAACGAAAAACGATAATAAGCTAAGGACGAATTTCATATTGCAGTTTTAGAAACCGCTAAAGTAATTGCTGTTAGGCTTATAACAAAGAGCACAAAAAGCTGTAAGAAAAAAAGACCGGAACAATGTCCGGCTCAATTTCTATTCCTTCGATGCAATGCCCGATGATGACGGGTCGTCTTGCGGCTCTTCCGGCATGTTTACACCATCACCTTCCTCTGCAATACGCTCTTCATTGCTATAGCCCACGTTATCGGCCGGGGTAGTGTTTACATCTTGTGTTGCATCAAGGTTTGCCAATGCGTCATCCCCGCCATCCCTGGGATTTGGTTGTTTCTGTTTCTTGGTTTGCATAGTGAAAGTTTGTAGCAAGCAATAAAAAGAATATGCCAGTTTTCTACTGAAGCACTATTCTCGAAAAGTATTTTTCACTACCAGTTTCATCGGTAATGTAAAGCAGATAATTTCCGGGAACCAACTGTTGCAGATCAAGAGTGGCAGGCGCATAAGGCATTACTTTTTTCATATAAATTTTGCCAAGCGCATCAATTATTTGTACCTGCATTTGTTTTGAACCTGCGTTTCCTGTGCGGATATTTATAGAACTTCTTGTTACAGTCGGATAGATCTGCTCTATGAAATTTACATCACCACTTAAGCGAACTGTCCTAACACCAGAATAATAGACTTCCCCGTTGATGTCTTCAACTTTCAATCTGTAAGAGATCCTATTTTTTCGGTTATCAAAAGAAATGTCGAACGTACTGTAACTATTACTTCCCTTAGGAGCAACTGTTGCAACAGTTTCAAAATCCTTTCCATCGTAACACCGCTCCACAGTATAATTCTTAGCCTCTCTGTCGTTTTCAACCTTCCATTCAATAGCTATTTTATGGGTCAACTTTTTTATGTCAAATGCTAAAAGGCGGAGGGACAATGGAGTAACATCACCTGATGTCCAAAGTCCACGACCGTGCGTAGCTGCTACAAGCTGATTGTTGCTGTTTACCTGTAGCATATCCACTCTTACACTTGGAAAAATACCATTGTTGAGCAGTGTCCAATTGGTACTGTTACCATTCAGCGTGCCTGTACCCAACACGCCTACTTCTGTGCCCAAAAACACAATTTTGCTACTGGCAGGCGACCATACCGCCCAGCGCACCGGAATATCCTGAAGGGTGTTATTATCATCAATATCTACCCAGGTTGGAGAAGACGTTGTGCCATTGGCTGTGTAGTAAACACTGTTCACCCCATAGTTTGAAATAGCCACCAAAATGCTATCGTCGGTATTCGTTGCTCGCTTTTTTACATCTATGGAACTTACATAGCCGTTAGACACCAAAGCTGAAGAGGTAAGATTTGTGAACGTAGGGACTGTCGTGATATTGGTTAACCGGTATATTCTTCCATTACCTGTACCTAAATAAACAATGTTGGGATTATTGGGCGAAACTTTGATAGCCGAAATTTGTTCACCATTCAGGTTTACGTATTCATTATACCTCGTGGGGCCAAACACTCCGAAAATATCCCACCAGATTACTACTTCATCGGTAGTGCCGGCAGAGTACAAAATACCATTCGTAGCGTCCAGGTCTGATGGGTTTATAAAACGTCCGGAACTGTTGCCACCCGATACATAATTGAAACTTGTACCACCATTTGTAGAAACGTAATAATGGTTGCGCACATACGAGGTAATTTGGTTGTTGCCATTTGTCTTATCAATAAAACAAAAAGCGCCATCGCCTCCACTGACTTCTGTTACCGCATTGATGCCTATAGTTGTAAACTTGTGCGAACCATTATCCTGAGCACCGGCAAGAAAGTAGTTTGAATTGGTAGGATGCGTAGCGCATGCGTAGTATTGTGTTACATTGTAGTTTGTGCTTTTGCTTGCCCAGGTCGGAAGACCCACAGCCGAAGTGAGGTCAGTGCTGTACGCAAGTCCGCCGTCGGATGCTACAAGAGCAGTGGTATTTGTTCCAGGCTTAAACACAAGTGCATGAATATCTGCGTGAACATTTTGAGCAGCGAGCCAGGGAAACGGAGTGAGCGGATTGAAGGGATCATTGTACAATGACCATGAAGTCAGTTGTGTCCAAGAAGTACCACTATTGGTAGAGCGAAGCATATCTACCCCGCCAATGTAAACGGTGGTACTTGTAGCAGGATCTACCGTACACATCAGGTCATACCACGATTGTCCCCTTGTGAAAGGAGAACTATTTCCCTGATCATAAATATCAGGGATTGTCTTAGAGGTCCAATTGGCTCCCCCATCTATACTGGAATAAATTCCTGTAACCTCATAACCTGTACCCTGACAAACAGCATATAGTTGACTGGCATTACTCGGAGCTACAGCAAGCTCTATGCGTTGCCAGTTGCCGGTAGGGGTAATGTTTGTCCAGTTACCCGAGTTGCCCACATTAGTGGTATGAGTGGCATAAGTTGATTTGAAGATTTTACCGGTAGTGAAAATTCCTACAGTAGCATATAAATCTCCATTGGGAGCTTCCTCCAAATCCGCTACGTGCATATCTGTGCTACCACTGCCTATAACCCGAGTCCAGGTAGCGCCTCCATCTGTAGATTTTTGCAAACCACCCGTTGTGGATGTCCAACCTTTGCAGGCAGCATAAACATGCCCT
>CALMWT010000171.1 GCA_937870855.1 uncultured Taibaiella sp. | reverse complement strand
CAGCTTTTCAAAGTCTGTGCGTTGCTCAACACGCGTATTCTCAATGCTGTATTTTACGTTCTTTATCGGAGTGTAAATAGAGTCAATAGCCATGATACCCATCGGAGCGCCTTCTTTTGGTCGGTTCTCTTCGGCAGGTACATAACCGCGACCTTTTCCTACAAACAATTCGATTTGGAAAGTAGTACCAGGTTCCATGTTGCAGATCACCAGCTCAGGGTTCATCACTTCGAAATTGGGTAGTGACTCACCAATCATACCAGCTGTAAAAGTTTCCTGTCCTTTAATCGTCAGCTCTACTCTGTCGGAACTTACTTCGTGTTCAGCCGCTTTTTTCAAGCGAACTTGTTTCAGGTTCAGGATGATTTCAGTAACGTCTTCGAGCACACCTTTGATGGTTGCAAACTCGTGATCAGCGCCTGCTACTTTAATTGCAGTGATTGCGTAACCTTCAAGTGAAGAAAGCAATACGCGACGTAATGCGTTACCAATCGTTACACCATAGCCCGGCTCCAGCGGACGGAACTCGAACTGAGCTTCGAAATCTGTAGCTTTTTGAAGAACGATTTTGTCTGGTTTTTGGAAATTGAGAATTGCCATGTTGAGAGATTTTTTCTTTTATGGTTTAAATAATAGTCATTTTCCGAAAAGCTTTGCACACTTCTTGGGTTCGGGATCTCACACCCACCCGCAAATTCTTGCTCTGCAAACGGTTAATAACTTTAAAGGACGGCAAAAGTAAGGGAAAAAGGGGAATGGGAGAAAAACTGAAAACTGATTAGTAACTACTTGTCCATTTGGGCTATAATCTGCGATAGCCATTTTAGTTCTGTGTCGGAAATATTCACTTGATCGGATTTGTCGTAAATAGCAGCCAGATAAACCGTCTCATTCTTAATGAGTACGAATGTTATAGCCCTTGCCCCTCCTGATTTCCCTTTCCCTTTGCTCGTAATTGGTAAGCGAATCTTTTAAAAAACCATTTCCCAGCAAACGCCCTGTGCAGGCTTTTCTTCTAAAGAACATATCAATCGGGTGAGATCTGATTTTAGAGATGAGTATTTTTTTGAAAGCCGTTTAGCTTCCTTTTCAAACGGGGCGATGGTTCTTACCTTAAACCTCATTCAAAAAATTCTTTGCAGGCTTCGTTTTGATTTTTCCATTTGCAGCCAGCACCGCGCCATTCATACCTTCGGCTATTTGTATGATAAGCTGCTTTTTTGCATCCTCCCTGTTTTGCACATTCACAAAGTCGAAATTCTTTATCAACTCCATAAAGAATTGATACTTGTCTTCCTGAACTTGCAATACCACTCGTTTCATGTATCAAATTTACGGAGTAGGTAGGAAAGAAGTGAAGAGCCCTTTTGGGAAAGCAAATGCAGGGAAATAGAGAAAGAAAGAAAGAAAAATTTAAAACTTACAATTATGCACCATCTTTATGTTCAAGATGCGCTTCGTGAAAACCGCGAACAATTTGGTCCTTTAACTTCCTTATGCAATCTAAAGATTGCCTACCACGACGAAGTCTGAAAACTTCACCGAACGGAGGATTGCAAATCCTATCCTTATACTCTTAAAAACACTTCGCTGCCGCATCGGACAACAGAGAAATGGTGAAATGAAATGCAACCTTAGTACAAACAGTATTTTGTGTTCAGATGTGACAGTATTTTCCTTTTTTTGTGAAGATTATGGTATGAGTAAAACTCGTTTAAAATATGAATAAAGGACTACTCTTAGCAATGTTTGTTTTGCTAAATATGAAGGGTTGGACACAAGTTAATTGGACCGTTTACAATACAAGCAACAGTGGAATAGCCAGTAATACTATTTACGCTATTGCTGTAGATGTTCAAGGCAACAAATGGTTTGGAACAGACGCAGGTGTTAGTAAGTTCAACGGAACAACATGGATTACCTATAACACTAGTAATAGCGGGTTAGCTAACAATTCCATTTTCTCGATAGTTATGGATGTCCAGGGCAATATTTGGTTTGGCGGCGGGGGCATCAGCAAATTCGATGGAGCTAATTGGACTTCATATAAGACTAATAATAGTGGGCTCGTAAGTAATGTAGTTTATTCAATTGCCATAGACTCTTTGGGGAATAAATGGATTGGAACTTACCATGGTGTCAGCAAATTCAACGACACCACATGGACATCTTACACAATAAACAATAGTGGGCTCGCGCATAATTCTGTTCAGGCAATAGCTATTGATGGGCAAGGAAATAAATGGTTTGGAACCGGAGGGGGTGGTGTTTCAAAGTTTAATGGCATCAACTGGACTACTTACAGCATAAGTAACAGTCAGATTGCATACAACAATATTTACTCAATATCCATTGACGCTTTGAACAATAAATGGTTTGGAACGCAAGTAGGGCTGAGTAAATACAATGATACAATCTGGACAACTTACCTTCCCGGTAATAGCGGCATAGCCAGTGTCAATGTTTTTTGCTTGAATACAGATGCCTCTAATCACAAGTGGATAGGAACATACAGTGGTGTAAATAAATTCAATGGCACAACCTGGACAACTTACAACATTAGCAACAGTAATCTCCCTGATAATTGGGTTAACGCAATAGCGATTGATGCCTTGGGTAATAGATGGATTGGAACTGATATGGGAGGGGTAGCGCTTCTTAGTGGTTTTCCACTGCCCATTAGACTTCTTTCTTTTACAGGTAAGAGTGGAAAACAAAAAAATTTATTGCAATGGAAGACTGCAAATGAAAAAAGCCATATAGGTTTTCATATTGAACGAAGCGTGGACGGGAAAACCTTTGAAACATTAAGATGGATGCCTGCAATTTTAGAAGGAAGTGAAAATAATTATTCTTTTACTGACATAGCCCCCATCACAGGAATTAATTACTACCGTTTAAAGATGACATTTTCAGGCGGGAATATTGAATTCAGCAACGTGCTGAATCTCTATACTTTTGGCACTAGCCTTGATATTTCCATTATCCCTAATCCAGTTTACACCCAATTTCATTTTATTACATCGTCAACGGGCGGTACTTTTCAATTGTTAGATTTGAACTGTCGCGTTGTTTTCGATCAAAAAATTATCGAACAAAATAACAAGATCGACATTTCAACTTTAGCGCCTGGGACATACATATACAAATACGAACACGAAACAGGTAAACTTTTAAAATTATAGTTGTATCCTCTCTACTAATAAGAGAAAAACCTTGTAACATAGAGCTCGTTATTACATCATCTTCACCATCAGTTTTGAAAACTGTTAGCGCTGCAACCATTTTGTTTGTACAAGGTTCTAATAATTTACGCCTTCCCCTTTCTTCCAATTGTTCCAAAATGTGATCAGGATGATTTGCCGTTTGCGGGGCTTTAGCTGATATACAAGAGTCACTCGTTTATGCACGTTGGTTTTATATAAATTAGGATGTCTTAAACTCCGCCGACCTAATCTCGGAAACACCTGAAGTACCTTTAATTTCTTATCCACGGCGGTAACAAAACTTGTAACTGCAACTTCGGACCACTCACTTAATACAAAGGAAACAATTTCATCAAAGGTTCTTTCGGATTCCTGAGACCAGATTATTTGGCAAGCCATTTTCCGTATTTTTTCATGACGTGCTCATTAGAAGCAACTTTTTCGGCTTTTATATCTTTAAGTCCACGGTTTATGGATGCTTTTTCCTCAGTGCTTGTTTCGTCCCACCAATCTTTATCAGCGCCAATTATCGCATGAATTAATCGCAGCGTGCGTTCATCCGCATGATTGATATGCTCCTTTATCTCTTCCCTCAACGCATTCTGTGCTAATGATTTCATAGCTCTTATATTTTCTTAAATTTACGATTGACAATTGTATTCCAGTCATTTAAAGTTATGTAATCACTCCTCCAATTCCTTCAGTAGCCCTATATCTAAGCTAAAGAATAAAGATTCTTTTGAGAAACCTAAAACTCAGTTTACCACCACACGGAATTGGGAAGAAGCATCTGGAGTTGGTATCTCCGAAACCGAAGGCGGCACTTGCTTAAGTTCAATGGTATCTTCTACTACTGTTGGGAGCGGCTTTGTTCCTTCGTCAGACAATGCAATGGTGATTAAGATCGTATCTCCGGCTTTTGTTTTTACAAACTGAGATGCTGTAATTCCTGTTGCTTCAATAGAATGTTTTGGAGTATCGGCAAGTCCTTCATAAACCGGGGCTACACCGTATATTTTACCGTCGTAAGCAAATTTTATCCATCGTCCTTTCGTGGCAGGAGGTTGCTGCGGATTGTTAGAATTTGAATAGCTTGTGTTGTTTGATTTCGTACAAGCGAACATACACAAACAAAAAAGAAGGGCAATTATCTGTTTCAATTTGAAGAGAATTGTTTACTCTAAAATACCGACTTGAACTTTTGTCAGGAGATAATTTTTAGTAGCAAACCAATCACAATACCGAACAAGGTAAGCATTACTCCTATCATCCATTTGAAGTTGCCGTCCATTTTATTAAGCAAATCAGTCTTGGTAAGATCGAGCTTGTTTATGAGTTCTACTTTATCATCTTTAGTTAAAAGGATATCCTTTTTATCATCAAGCTTTTTTGCGACTATTTGCTCAATCTGCTCCACAACTATTTTTGCATCATCAGCACTCTTGAAATGCCGTTGAAGAATCTCGTAAATTTTTAAAGATTGCGTTGCAGTCATAAAACCACTTTGTTACAAAAATACTTGAATTTCAATTTCCTCCTGTCACTAAAAGCATTCAAACAGCTCGAAAAACTGTATCACCTCCTTCTAAAAAACACAAAGCCGTATTGCTGTCCAATTTCTTGGAGTTGCGGAAGTTTTCTGAACTCATCAGCTCCTGTGACTTTGCAGATAAAATAGGTAGGTCTATCTACCGCGCCGCGGAGCAACCATGCTTGATTGTGATAATTTGGATTGGTGGACGGCAATTTTTTCGTGTAAAAAAGATGTGCGAAACTTTTGTAATCGAGTGGCTGCACATACACATCTTTACCCACAAAACTTTTAAAATATCGAATTGCTGCACGTTGAGAATACGCTTCGATTTTGGGTGTAAAATGCAGAATAGTGATTTGGATAATGATGATTTGCACAACAGCGAGCGTCAACATTCCCTTAGCAAAATTTCTGCGCATCACTAAAACGGCTACTATTATTGCTACGATATAAAACAATCCCCATAAACTTTCCCAAGCCGTCCATGAAACATCAGCTTGCAAATTTCCAACTGCAAATGGATCGTCAATCAACGGAATAATTTTGTGTTTATACAACCCTACAAACGGCAATGCGATCAAAATAGTTCCCCACACACATCCAATAAAAATCAACAACCCTTTCAGCCATGTTTTAAATCTGATTTCACCCGATGCGATTTGCTCAACTTTTAAAGCAGCGAGATAGGTAAGCGGGAAATAACAGAGTGAAGAATAGTGTACAATCTTCGTTTTTACAATAGAAAAAAGTAAAAGCGTAACCCAAAATAATATCCACATCCACCGCGTAAAGTCGCGTGCGGTTTCATTGTCTGTCGTTCTCTTTCTGGAATATTGAAATAGAAAAACAGAAGCCGGAAAACACCCAAGGAGCAAGACAATGAAATGATAGAAAAACGGGCCTCCATGATCTGCATCTTCCGTGCGAAACAACCGAATCTGATAGGTAACAAATTCATTGATAAACCAACTTCCAAAATCCCAACCGTAAAACAAAATTGCAGAGGCAAACCAAGCTGCAAAAGGAAGTATGGATGCGACAAAAATTACCAAAAAATGAAACGGCTTAAAACCCCATAAACCTTTGTTTATAAAAATATAGACCACAAGCGCCAGTATAGCTATCAGGGCTGCGACCGGACCTTTGGTCAATACTGCTAATCCTAAAAACAATCCCGCGTAGGCTGCATGTTTAAACTTATCGGAAGCATAGCGCAGCAGATGTACTTGAAAAAAAGCAAGAAAAATAAAGTAGTTGAAAGTGGGATCAATAATGCCGGATTTAAAATAGAAATGTGGCAGCCAGGTTGCCGCATACAGCAAAGTCCACCACATAGCCATGCGTTCGTTGGCTACTTTTTTCCCGATATAAAACAACGTCACCAACGTGATAATTCCCATAAAAGCATTGGGAAAACGAGCAGCATATTCATTTACTCCAAACAGTTTCATGGATACCACCTGCATCCAAATAAACAGAGGGGGTTTTTCCCAAAATGGTTGAAAATCTATTTGTGGTCTCAGGTAATCGTTCGTAACGATCATTTCGCGCGCGCACTCTGCAAAGTTGATCTCATCCCAATCGAACAGATGAACATGCCCCAAAAATGGAAGGAACAGTAGCGCGGAAAGCAAGACGATGACCGAGTAGCGTACGAAGTTGTGAACATTCATTAACGCGGCAAATTTTTAGGCTTTAGCCCGGCGAAAAAAATAATGCGGATACTTGCGCATAATTGCTACAACTAAAATAGTAAATAGCACGCCAAACACACTGCCGAAATACACATCATGAAAGAAATGTGCAGCAAGATAAATGCGGCTATATCCTACCAACATTGCAAGAATAAAAAATACTACTCCAAGCCATTTGTATTTAGGCGTTAAAATAAGGGACAGAAAAGCAAAAAGACAAAATGCGGCAGCGGTGTGTCCTGAAGGAAAACTTCGCTCCATCAACCTTTCCCATTCTGGCAGCGTATGAATCCAAGCCGCTTCCTTAAAGTAATTGAGCGGACGAGGCGCATCAACCGAACTTTTCACCGCCTGAACAATAAGGGCGGGAACAACATTGCAAACAAGTGCTGCTGCAAAATACCAGCCATTCCTAAAAGACTTCATTAGCAAAAGAGCAAGCAATATAATGGCTCCAAAAACACCCTCGCCCATCTTTGTGATCCACACCATCAGCACATCGAGCAACAGCGTGTGACGGGTATTGATGCTACCAAAAAGGTACTGCCGATCAAATAAAAGCAAAGCAATACCACCAAGAATCACCCAAAGAAAAAAGGGAATTAAAAACCATTTATTGAACGAAGTATATGGCGGTTTCGGTTGCTCCATCAGTTAGCTTTTTACAAACAATTTTCTTGTACGACTCCATACGCGCACATACATTTCCTTGCTGAATATTTGCGAATCTTTCCTTGCCGCGTTTATCAGAAAAAAGGCAATTGGCAAAAGCATAACCGTTGCCATCCACATGCCCGGAAGCGGATCGAGCGCTGCACTCTTGGCGAGTTTCTCTCCCACTATTGTCATTATATGAAACAGAATAAAGAACGCAATAGCAATGATCATTGGCATACCCACTCCACCTTTTCGAATGATAGCACCCAATGGAGCGCCGATTAAAAAGAGAAGCACACAAGCAAACGAAAGTGTGAACTTCCTATGCCACTCAATTTGGTATTTTATGAAGTTCTCAGTCTTGATTTTTTTATCCGAGGCTGAAATATCCAGTAATCCTTTTGAATTGCGAATATGGCTCATCGCCAGGTCAATAACTTGTGTACGCAACGTATCAGGAATATGAGCGAGGAAAGTAGAATCGTACTTGATCATGGATTTATTACTATCAAGTTTTTGGCGAAAGTTTTCTTCATCTTCAGCAAACATGCCCAGCGAAATGTAAGGGCTTAAATAACTGCTCACACTTTTTGGAACTTTCTTTTCATCGCGCCTTAAACTATCAATTCCTTCATTGAGCTGGCGGATGTTCATCATTTGGTAAGCGCCCTTAAAAAGATCTTCGTTCGTTCGGCTAAGTTTGAATGACGACAAATCAAAAACTTTATCCCATTTCTTAAAATAAATGCGCTTCTGCTCGTAGCCTTGTGCCCCGCCTCTCATTGCTCCTTCATCGTAACGCCATCCTTCTTTCAACCGAAAAACCAATACTTGTTTGTTGGTTGAGGGAATCATGTCGCCTTCCTTCGCAATTACTACATTATCATTTCCATAGCCAGAAGAATGATCATAAATCAGCACATCGCGGATGGTATGCCCATCTTTATCTTTCTCACCAACCCTTATAGAAAAACCTTCGATGTCTTTGTTGAATTGTCCTGCACGAATATTCAGCGACGGCTTAGAATTGCGCAGATCATACAGCAATGAAAGTGCTTTAAGATTGGCAACGGGAATAATGTTGTTATTGAAAAGAAATGCAAAACCACCAAGGCAAATAATTACCAAAAGCAACGGGCGCATAAAACGTAAAAGAGAAATGCCCGCAGATTTAATCGCTACAAGTTCAAAACTCTCACCAAGATTGCCGAAAGTCATAATAGAAGCCAGCAAAATACCCAGCGGCAAAGCCAGCGGAACCATTGTAGCCGACATGTAAAAAAGCAATTGCAGGATCATCCAGATTCCTAAACCCTTACCTATTAACTCGTCCATGTACAACCAGAAAAACTGCATGACGAGTACGAACAACGAAACGAAAAAGGTGACGATAAACGGACCAACAAAACTGCGAATAATGAGTATGTCCAGCTTCTTGATCAATATCCTGCTTTGGTTTTTGGGTGCAAACTTAGTGGGTAATAGGGTTACTTAAGAAATTAGGCAATGGGGTAAAAAGTTAAAAAGGGACTTTGCAGTAAAAATAAAAGCCACCTGAGTGGCTTCTAACTGCAATTATTTTATTTCAGTTTCCCAAAGAAAATCATGCACCAATACGATGCTTCAAATCAGCAACCTGCGAATTCCACAGGCGCTCCTGATCTTTGAGATCTACTTTGTCGGCAAAGTCCGTAATCTTCAAAATCGTTTCGTTTGTAACCGGGCTTTGCTCAATTCTAAACTCAAAAAACTCATCATTGTTATAATAGTCCCAGCGGTAAACCACATATTCATTGTCAACTGCCTCTATCATATCTGCCTCATCTACAGAGCCATTCCAGGTGAAAAAATAGGTATTGTCGCGCTGATCAACCTTATCGGCAAACCACTCTTGCAAACCTACAGGAGAATAAAGGAATTCATAGAGTATAGTGGGGGAGCAACGTATCGGATATTCCAGGGTGTACATTATTTTCTTCTTCATCGCAGATGTATTCACGTATCTCTTACTTTGCTGCAATAATAAAAAAACAAGCTAACAATCCAACTTTTTATTAAAAAGAATTTCACCTTCATCCAAACCTTAGGTGCAAATGGTTGGAAATAGGCTGTTAACGTTTCCCTAATTTTATTTGGGTTGAATTACCCACACGCTTAGATTTGCCATACAAATGTCACCTCTCTCCCCGCTTCATACCGTAAAATCTAAAACTTTTATTACTAACCAAATAATACTTTGCCTATGTCTATGCGTCAGCTAAAAATCACGAAATCAATTACCAATCGTGAGAGCCAATCTCTTGAAAAATACCTACAGGAAATTGGAAAAGTAGATTTGATTACACCGGAAGAGGAAGTGCAACTTGCCATCCGCATAAAACAAGGCGACCAACGGGCTTTAGAAAAACTTACCAAAGCAAATCTCCGTTTCGTAGTATCAGTTGCAAAGCAATACCAAAACCAGGGGCTTTCCCTCAGCGATCTTATCAACGAAGGAAATCTCGGTCTTATCAAAGCTGCGCAGCGCTTTGACGAAACCCGCGGTTTTAAGTTTATCTCTTACGCAGTGGGGTGGATTCGCCAATCTATCCTTCAGGCACTTGCAGAGCAATCGCGCATTGTGCGCCTTCCGCTCAATAAAGTAGGACTGTCAAATAAAATAAGCAAAGCATATTCTCAACTTGAGCAAGAATACGAGCGCGAACCATCTACCGAAGAACTCGCAGAAATACTCGAAATAGGCACAGAAGAAGTAGAAACCACACTCGGTGTAGCCGCACGCCACGTATCCGTTGACGCACCATTTGCAGACAGCGAAGACAACAGCCTGCTCGATGTACTCGAAAACCCAAATGCAGAATATGCTGACACCGACCTTGCACACTACGACTCACTCCGCTGCGAAATAGAACGCTCACTCAGCACCCTTACCGACCGCCAGCGCGATGTAATAAAACTTTACTTTGGCATCGGGGTAGAGCACCCCATGAGTCTCGAAGATATTGGAGAGAAATTCTCCCTCACACGCGAGCGGGTACGCCAAATAAAAGACAAGGCAATCACCAAGCTACGCACCACCAACCGTTGTTCTTTGCTTAAAACCTACCTAGGCAATTAGTAGGCCCCTATACATTCGTTCACTTAGTCCTGCTGGTAGCGGGACTTTTTTTATCCTCCCTCCGGTTTTTCCAAAACTGCCCACCCGCACGCAACATAGCCCTGCTTGCTTATTTTTGTTCCATCTTCCCACCCAATGCTCGATACTCCTATAGAATTTCTGAAAGGCGTAGGCCCGCAACGCGGCGACCTGCTGCGCAAAGAACTACAAATAGGTTGCTATGAAGACCTACTCCACCACTACCCCTATCGCTACTTCGACCGCTCGTACATCACCAAAATAAAAGACATAGGCATCGAAACTGATTTTGTGCAGCTCGTAGGCACTATCATCAACATTATGGAAGAAGGTGAGGGGCGAAAAAAAAGACTCGTAGCCACCCTTTACGACGATACCGGACGTATAGAACTCGTATGGTTTCAGAGCGCGCAGTGGATGAAGAAAACTTTGCAGGAACATCAGTGCTACATAGTGTTTGGCAAAGTATCTTTTTACAACGGACTTGCAAATATTGCCCACCCGGAAACCGATTTGCTCACCGCAGAAACAGTAGTAGCAGGCCGCCAACCCGTTTACCCCACCACCGAAAAGCTCAAAACAAAAGGCATTACCAACCGCTCATTTGCCAAAATAACGCAGGCGCTTTTTGAGAAAATAACGGCGGGCGATGTGCCGGAAATTTTGCCCTCAGAGGTCATTACCCAACACCAGCTGTGCAGCAGATATGCCGCCCTTCGATGGATTCATTTTCCCGATACGGAAGAACATTTGCAGGCGGCTATCTTTCGGTTGAAATGGGAAGAACTATTTTTATCGCAGTTGAAAATTGCACAAATACGCTTGCAGCACACCATACAACCAGGTTATAAATTTGAAACTGTAGGTGAGCATTTCAATAATTTCTTTGCGCACCACCTTCCCTTCTCGCTTACCAACGCACAAAAACGTGTGCTAAAGGAAATAAGACTCGACACCGCCACCGGCAAGCAAATGAACCGCCTGGTGCAGGGCGATGTAGGTAGTGGTAAAACCATTGTGGCACTAATGACTATGCTACTCGCCCTCGACAATGGCTTTCAGGCTTGTATGATGGCACCTACGGAAATTCTTGCACAGCAACACTTTCAGGGTATTAGTTCTTTGCTTGAAAAAATGGAATTACCGGTAGCCCTTCTTACCGGCAGCATCAAAGGAAAGGAACGCAAACAAATACTTCAGAGACTTGCCGACGGCACTCTTCCCATAGTGGTAGGAACGCACGCACTAATTGAAGAAAGTGTACAGTTTAAAAATCTGGGAATTGCAGTGATTGATGAACAACATCGCTTTGGGGTAAGTCAGCGAGCCAGATTATGGCAAAAAAATGAACGCGCACCACATGTGCTGGTTATGACAGCAACCCCCATTCCCCGCACCCTCGCTATGACCCTTTATGGCGATCTTGATGTTTCAGTTATTGACGAATTACCTCCCGGAAGACAAGAAATTAAAACTGTTCATCGAAATGAAATGACCCGCGCCCGCGTAATGGAGTTTGTGAAAAATGAAATAAACAAAGGCAGGCAAGCTTACATCGTATATCCCCTTATCGAAGAATCGGAAAAACTGGATTACGAAAGTTTAATGGCAGGCTATGAGCAAGTGAAAATTTGGTTTCCCGAGCATAAGTACAAGATTAGCATGGTGCATGGTCGGCAAGAAGCAACCGAGCGGGAAAGAAATATGAAACGATTTGTAGCAGGCGATACGGATGTCTTAGTAGCTACTACGGTTATAGAGGTTGGCGTGAATGTACCCAACGCATCGGTTATGGTTATAGAAAGTGCAGAGCGTTTTGGTTTATCACAATTGCATCAGCTACGAGGACGTGTGGGCAGAGGTAGTGAGCAATCGTATTGCGTTCTTATCACAGGAAATAAACTCTCTAAAGACAGTTTGCAGCGCATGAACATTATGACCACCACCTCCAATGGTTTTGTGATTGCAGAACAAGATCTGGCAATGCGCGGCCCTGGAGATTTGTATGGAACCAAGCAAAGTGGTATTCTAAAATTTAAGATCGCTGACCTTGTGCAAGACATCGCTATTTTAGAACAAACAAGAAATGCAGCGCAGCAAATTGTAGCAACCGATGCAGCACTTACGCTACCCCAACATCAGGGTTTAAGAAACATTCTCGTAAAAGAAGCAAGTAGTTCGCAATGGAGTAAAATCAGCTAATAACACCGGATGGCACGGTTTTGATTAAAGTAGGTTGAGAACGGAACAAATTAATAAGAAGAATTTAGAGTAAGCAGACTGATTTGATGAATGGGTGATAATTCAAAACAATTTATTGAGGTTGCCTGCGGGCAGCCTCTTCTTTAAGAAAAAAAAGTGTTATGGGAATTGTAGCTTGTATTTTATTTGGCGTTATCGGCGCATGGATTACCCGATCTTTAATAGCGCACCTCGGCGTGGGAAGTTTGAAAACTGTGCTTATCATTGGTATCATTGGCGGCGCAATGGGATTACTTGGCACTACTATTGGCTGGGGCGATTTTGAGTCATTCAATTTATTCAATGTGCTTCTTTCAATCTTCTTTTCTGGAATTATCACACTTATTTATTCCAAAACACAAACTCAGGCAAAAATCTCTGAGTAGTTTTTTTTCGAGCGAACTTTAAACCTTAATCTTCGTCAGTTGCTTTTCCTGCATCAAGTTTATGGTAGTTAATTTTTATAGACGGTTTTCCTGATGCTTCGATTTTATCTTCTTCACCAATGTTGTTGATGTTTATCTCGTCTGTTTCGTCTGAATAAAAAGTTCGTTCATAAATTTTCCTTCCGTCTTTAGCACGGGTTACAACTACAGTAGTGCTGTCAGAATAGTTGTAAATCGTAAATAGCTCTGGGTCTTTTGTACTTGATATCACCGCTTCTTCCGCAAGAAAATCGTAATAGCGCAATCCTTCTTTCAGCAACCCGTTTCTTCTGCTAATTAGCTTTTGCTTTATCTCATTTCCACTTATTGCATGTACTTCCCTCGGCAGTCGGCTCACTGCTTTTTCAATCACATCGTCCGTCATTTTCGCTTGAAAATCGAGAATGCTTTTCTTCCAATTATTTCTATCGAGCCTGTTCATATAAAACCGATCAAAGTCATGCACTTTATTGTTCAGTTTTTTCAACTTCTTCGGATTTTCTTTAAAGCCAATAAGATGAGGCAAACCAAATAATCTTGCGACCTGAGTGATAGCTCCCTGGGAAAGAAAAAATGCCTGATCGCGGTCTTCTGGAACCGGATAAATAAAAATTGTATGACCTGAATCTATGAAAGCCCAATCCCATTGACCTTTATGCCTGTCCCAGTCGGCAATAAGCATATCGAACAGTCGGGCGGTCAAAATCTTTTCCTGCTGCAATTGATAATAATTGCTTGAGTGAATCAGGGTTTTAATGGAATCGGTTGATTCTGTTTTTAAATCTTTACCGTCAATATCTTTTGGGGAAAGAAACACGATGCTGTGCGCAAATGTGGGGCGGTATTTGCCAAGCGCAGGATCGTCGGGTATATAATAAAGTTCAGCAGTGGGCGTAGGAATATCTACTGCTTTGGAAAGATCGTACATGGTTAAAATGGCATAAGGATATGCAGCCGAGATCTGATCCTGCACCATTCTCTGTATAAAAGTGCCTTGCAAATTTTCAGGCAATGCACCCCGAACATTTTTATCAACCGAACGTGCCACCCACTCCGTTCCGTTTTTGTTTACAAGATGTAAGCTTTTGGTTTGCTCTCCTCCGCCTAATTTTTCAATGGTAAAACCACCCTTAGTTTCTGTTAGGTGAAAAACAGGCATCTTCACCGGAGTGGACCATTCCTCCCGATAATTTTTTCCGAGAAAAAACCACTTCAGCGGATTCATGCGGCTGTACTTATGACTTGCAGGTACTACAACAGTATCCTGCTTCGCAACATGATCTTCATTGCCATCATCGTAATTCCAGCTAATTAAATAATTAGATACTAACGCTAGTGTAACTACTGTAAGTTTCATTGCCAACTTCATTAAGTGCTTGCATTTCCCTTCTGATAAGCTTGTTCCCTACAACTTTGTGCCAAGGTTTTTTTGCTCGGAAAAATTATAGGAGCCTCACTTCATTTTTTCGGGATGCAGAGATGGCATAAAAATTTTCAAGGTATCGGTTACTCTATGAGCATACCAGATTATAATCGAAAACGCCGCTTCAACGAAACGCCCGAACCTGCGGGTAAAATTGAAGGCGCAAAAACAAACACCTTACAGTTCGTAATTCAAAAACACAATGCGTCTCATCTTCATTACGATCTTAGAATAGAACTGAGTGGTGTATTAATAAGTTGGGCGGTGCCAAAAGGCCTATCGCTCGACCCATCGGTGAAAAGGTTGGCTATGAAAGTGGAAGATCATCCTTACGATTACAAAGATTTTGAGGGAATAATACCTGCGGGAAACTACGGAGCAGGAACAGTGATAGTGTGGGATAGAGGGCGTTACGAACCGGTAGGCTTAATGTCGGATGATAAAAAAGAAATGGAAAAATACATCCGCGCTAAACTTCATAAAGGCGAATTGAAATTTTGGCTGCATGGCGAAAAACTAAAGGGAGCATTTGCTCTCATAAAAACAAAAAATAGTGCGCAGGAAAATGCCTGGCTGGTATATAAACTCAAGGATGAATTTGCTGATAAACGCGACATAACAATTGAAGGGCGCTCCGTAATATCAGGACTAACAATTGAAGAGGTTGCTGCAACTTCCGAAGAGACGTGGAAAAGCAACAGGAAAAGCAAAAAGGTTGTTCCGCAAAACGCAAAACCCGCGACCAAAAAAACACTTCCGAACCCGACTGATAAATTAATTCAACAAGGAAAAAAATCTTCAATTCCCGCTGCGCCCTCACCCATGCTTGCTACACTTCAGCCGGAGCCATTTGATAACCCGGATTGGTTGTTTGAAATAAAATGGGATGGGTACCGAGCCATTGCCAAAATGGAAGACGGCAATGTTGAATTAAGTTCCAGAAACGGCATAACACTGAAGAAATTTTATCCGGTTGCTGATGCACTTGAAGCACTCAACATGAATGCTGTATTGGATGGTGAAATAGTGGTGCTTGATGACGAAGGTCGTGCGAACTTTCAGATGTTACAGCTTTGGACAAAAGAACAAAAAGGTACGCTTTGCTTCATGGTGTTTGATCTTCTTTGGTACAATGGATACGACTTTACCGACATTTCTCTAACAGAACGAAAAACAATTTTGGAAAAGGTACTGCCGGAAAATAATGTGATCAAATATTGCGACCATGTGATGGAAAAAGGAAAGGATTTTTATAACCTAAGCGTGTCGTGGGGTATTGAAGGTATTATCGCAAAAAAAGCAAACAGTAATTATGTTCAGGGAAAGAGAAGCAAAAACTGGCTAAAACTTAAAAATGCAAATGTGCTTGAAGCGGTAATCGCAGGTTTTACAAAGGGACGAAATAGCCGCAAATATTTTGGGGCTTTGATATTGGCGCAGTATGAGCAAAACGAAATAAAGTACATCGGTCATACAGGTTCGGGATTGGATGAAAAAACCACAAAGGCAGTTTATGAAAAACTAATGCCGCTCGTCACAGAAAAACATCCTTTTAAAACAAAACCCAAAACCAATATGCCTGCAACCTGGGTAAAGCCTGAGTTGGTCTGCGAAGTAAAATATCAGGAACGCACAAAAGATGGCATTTTACGAATACCCATTTTTCTTGGTTTGCGGGAAGATAAAAATCCAATGGATTTAAAACAGGAAACCCAACACCTGGAACAGAAAAAAACCACGGTAGAAAATGAAGCACAAGAAGTCGGCAATCTGACTATTCCTAAAAATAAAAAAACGCTTACAATCATCATCAACAACAAAGAACTTCAGTTCACCAACCTTGATAAGCTCTATTGGAAAAATGAGAAGATAACCAAGCGCGATATGCTGAATTATTATGCCGAAGTAATGCCTTTCATACTCACTTATATGCGCGACCGGCCGCAATCGCTAAACCGCCATCCTAATGGAATTGATGGAAAAAGTTTTTATCAAAAAGATGTAAAAGGAAAAGTTGCAGACTGGATTACTACTCATGGTTATGTAAGTGAATCGGATGGTGAGCAAAAAGATTTTCTCGTATGCACCAACGAAGCATCTCTTATGTACATCGCCAATCTCGGCTGCATAGAAATGAATCCCTGGCACAGTCGAATTCAACATCCCGATAACCCCGACTGGTGTGTAATAGATCTTGACCCAGATGATATTTCTTTTGAGAAAGTAGTAGAAACTGCGCTCGTTGTAAAAACGGTTCTTGACAGTGTAAATGTGAAAAGCTATTGTAAAACATCAGGCTCTACGGGTTTGCATATTTACGTACCGCTCGGCGCAAAATATAGTTATGAGCAATCGAAAGTTTTCGCAGAGATCATTGCAAACATTGTGCACCATGAACTTCCGAATTTTACGAGCGTAGAAAGAAGCCCTGCAAAACGAAGGGGAAAAATATACATTGACTATCTGCAAAACCGAAATATTCAAACTATAGCAGCTCCCTACTCCTTGCGTCCAAAACCTATGGCTACAGCCTCTGCTCCATTACATTGGAGCGAAGTAAAAAAAGGATTGAGCATCGCAAAATTCACCATTCACAATATGAAGGCGCGCATAAAAAAAGAAGGCGATCTTTTTACCGGTGTAATGGGCGAAGGAATAGATCTGAATGCTGTAGTGGAAAAGCTGTTACGGCAATCTTACATTACAACGGATGCATCCCAAATTTTCGCTTTTTAAAAACACATTCATACCGATGGGCTGCACCCATCGTTAGTAAATTTCGCCCTTTCAGGGCTTATCTTCAGCGAAAAATTCACCCATTACAACTGAGTGGCGGTATATACCACATCAACGGTGTAAATACCTGCGGAGAAATTAAAACCAGGTGTTGCCTTGTATCTCACGTTAAACGTCTTGTTGTTTCCCTTCGTTCCGTTGCTAATCATAGTTACTGCGGTTTCACTCAATGCTTTGAAATTAGAAAACCCGGAACCAAGAGAACCACCTGTATTGTTATTATAAACTCGAACCCCAAGAATTGAAACAGACATAGCCGAAGTTGTTGCAACTCCATTTGTAAGAACGGAGAAGTTAGCGGAAGCCGCCTTTACTGTAATGCTAAAATTTTTGTTGGATTTAATGCTAATTCCCTGATTGGAAGAAGTAACACCATTTGCATAATGATTAGCTGTTGTGAAATTCAGATTCACGGTATTGCCCACGTTGGTTCCATTGGCGGAGAAATTTATTTCCAGGGCATTGCCAAGTCCCAACTGCACCGCTTGCTGCGCAGTTGCTTCGCTATTTTCTGCGTTTACCTGAGCACTTGCTACAGCGCTGAAACAGATAAATGCATAGAGGAGGAGAATGACTTTTTTCATGGCTGATACAAATGTCGCCACCCGCACGTCTTCGTAAAAGAAATCTGCTACGGTTAACTGCTGATTTGCATCGCGATAACAAGCCGTTAAGATATACGCCGAACCTAAAGAGAGCAATGAAAAAGGTGCATCCCAAATTTTCGCTTTTTAAAACACATT
>CALMWT010000170.1 GCA_937870855.1 uncultured Taibaiella sp. | reverse complement strand
TACAAGAGTGCGACGCAACGGCGGCCTAATAGTAGTAATGGAGCCGGGAGCAAAAAAGAAAAAATATGGGGGCGGGGGGTTTAGGGGGTTTGGAGGAAGGGGTTGTGTTTTATTTCTTCGGCAATGGTGGTGGTGGGGCCGTGGCCTGAATATACGGTGGTGTGGGGGGGGAGGGGGAGGAGGGGGGTGCGGATGCTGGAGAGGAGGGTGTGGTGGTTGCCGCCGGGGAGGTCGGTGCGGCCTATGCTGTTGCGAAAGCGAACGTCGCCACTTATTACCCAGTTGCCTTCGGGGTAGTAGAGGGAGATGCTGCCGGGGGAGTGGCCGGGGGTGTGGGTGATGTGGAGGGTGTGGGTGCCGAGGTGGAGGGGTTGGTGGTGGTCTATAAATGAGTAGGGCTGTGGGGGGGCGGATAGTTGTAGGCCAAACATGGCGGCGGCTGCGGGGGCGTTTTGAAGTACGGGGAGGTCGGCGTGGTGGATGTGAAAGGGTATGTTGTAGCGGTCTTTGAGGGGTTGGACGCCGAAGATGTGGTCTATGTGTGTGTGGGTGTTGATGATGGCTTGGGGGGTGAGGTGGTTGTGGTCTATATGGGTGATGAGGTGGTTTGTCTCGGTTGTGTCATACATTCCGGGGTCTATAATCCAGCATTGGTTTTTTTCGTTTGAGATGATGTAGGTGTTTTCCTGAAAGGGGTTGAATGTGAAAGATTGTAGTTGTAACATTTTTTAGGATGTTTTTTTAGTAATTTAGTTTGCAAACATATCATTTTATGGGTGGATGGGGGTATTTGTATGGGTATTAGTATAAGGGTGAAGGTATTAATAATGGCTGCGGTGGCGGTGCTGGCTGGTGAGGTGGCATCGGTGCGAGGGCAGACGTATATGGAGACGTTTGGGCAAAATAGGATTCAGACGCGTAAGTATGATTGGCGGTTTTTTGATACGGAGCATTTTCGTATTTATCATTATGATGCTGCGGGTAGGCAGTTGGCGCGGTATGTGGCAGAGCAGGCAGAGAAGGATATAAAGATTGTGGAGAGGAAGATGGGGGGGAAGTTTCCGAATAGGTTTAATATTATTCTGTACAACAATTACGATCATTACCGGCAAACGAACATAGGGAGAAAGTATGACTCGCAATTACAAAACGTACCTGCGGGAACGGTGAATCTGGTAGGCGATAAGTTGGTGGTATATTTTACAGGTGTGCATACGGATGTGCGCAGGCAGTTGCGCTCTGGCATGAGCCGGGTGGTGATGCAGCGATTGCTGTTTGGTGAAAGCTTTCGTGAGATGGTGAAGAATGCGGTATTGCTAAACTTACCTCAGTGGACAACCGATGGATTTATAGCTTATCTGGTAGATGGGTGGGATGCTAAAACAGAAACGGATTGGAAGAATTTGTTGCAGGCACAAAGCAAACCAGACTTTTATCACCTGGCAGAAAAAGAACCCGAACTTGCAGGAAAGGCATTCTGGAAGTTTATCTCTGAAAGTTATGGCGAAGGCACTGTGAAGAACCTGCTTTATAACATGCAGCTAAAAAGTAGTTTGCCACAAGGTTTAAAGCTTACCCTGGGTTTAAAGGTAAAAGACGCATACGATTCGGTGATCAATTTCTACAACATGGTGTATGAGAAAGATGCCATAGTACAAGAACACCCCGATAGCAATGCCAACAAGTCTATAATTGATATACCGGTACCGAAACATCCACGGGAAATACGAAACATAAAGGTAGGGCCGCGCGGTAATGATGTAGCTTATGTAGAATGGAAGGAGGGGCAGTTTAAAGTTGTAATTCAGAATACCCAGCACGAAGAGCGAAAGTCAATCATTATATTCGGCGGTTCGCACGACTACAATGAGCCTCCCGACCCGGATTACCCTTTACTTGCCTGGAGTAATAATGGTTACAAGCTCGCTGTGCTCTACCGTCAGGGAAGAAAAACGAGGCTACGCATTTATAACTCACTCAATGCAAAACTTGAAGATTACATTGTTCCGCACAATCGTTTTGACCGTGTGCTTGGAATGTCATTTATGGAAGATGATACCAAAATGGTTTTCTCTGCGGTAAAGAAAAGTCAGACAGATTTGTATGAATTCACAATAAAACGCGCGCGTATTACCCCTATCACCAGTGATGCGTGGGATGATATGCAGCCTTGGTTTGTAAGTGGCGGATCGAGGAGGGGAATTTTGTTTTTGTCAAACCGCCCCGTACCAAATCTGAATGTTCCGATAGCAATGAATGAACTTCCTACGGGACCGATGAACCTGTTTTTTTACGACACGAAAACGAAGCGTAAAGAATTGCTACAGGCATCCTTTATTACTAAAGGAACCATCACCCAACCTATTCAATATGGCAGCGATCATTTCGCTTTTCTGAATGACATGAACGGGATCAACAACAAATATGTTGTTCTCTTCGGGCGGGATAAGAATAACATGGATTCGGCTTATGCAGTACCTGTCACAAATTATTCTCAAAGCATCATTTCGCATCAATACAACCCTGCAAGCAATCAGGTTGCAGACGTAGTGCAGGTAGGTGATGCATACAAAGTTTATTTCAAACCATTAGAAATACCGGGCATTAATGCAACCGAAAAAAACCTTCAACCCACTTCCCTTTCTGTAGCTAATGAAATAAATATTGCCCCCGTTACCGACAATGAAAACACCGTTATTGAATTTGAAAAGCCGCGCGAAACTATACTTGAAACAGGAAATGTTTTTCAGTCTGAATTTGCAGAGGATGAGAACAAAAGAAAGTCTGAAGTACCAACAGAATCCGAAATAGCAATAGCTGATACTTCCGAGCCTGAAGCATCTCTTGTAACTTCTGATCCTTACCCTGCGAGCGATATAGATTCTATTTTTGTGGACAGTACCTACATAAAACTTCGCGCACAGCCCTATCGTCTTTCTTTTAAACCAGATTTTTTTACGGTAAGAGTTGACAACAGTATTCTATTCAACAAATATCAACCCGCAGGGGCGCTTGGAGGCCTTCCACCCAATCAAAACCTGAGTGGGCTTATCACAGTTACTTTAGATGATGCAATGGAAGATCACCGATTTACAGGCGGCTTCAAATTGCCTATCAATCTTTCAGGTACTACCTATTTTCTCCAGTATGAAAATTTTAAACGCAGAGTGGATTGGGGAATATTATTTCTGCGCGATGTTAACTATTATTCCTATGGAATAGAAGGAACAGATTTGGGCCCGTATGTGGGTAAACTCGCTTCCAATCTTTTACAAGGGCATATTTCTTACCCATTAGACAGAATCAGAAGTTTCAAACTTTATCTTGCTTTCCGGCAAGACAAACAAGACTTTAAAGCTGTAGATACAATTGCGCTTAAATATCTGGAAGGGAGCCGTCAATACTGGACAATGAGCCGCGCCGAGTATGTGTTTGACAATACGATCAACCCGACATTGAATATTTTTAAAGGACTGCGCTACAAAATTTACGGGGAATATTTTTATCGGTTGAGTGCGCCAAACGGAGGTTTTTATAATATAGGACTTGATGTGCGTCACTACCAACCCATATTTAAAAATATCGTTTTTGCATCTCGCCTTGCTTATGCACATTCAGGAGGCAATCAGCAAATCAACTATTTAATGGGAGGAGTAGATAACTGGCTTTTTGCTAAACAGAGCACTATGCCGCCACCTACCAGTCAGAATTTTGCATTTCAGGCATTAGCCAATAATTTACGAGGCTATCCTCAAAATGCACGAAGAGGCAATACTTTTGGCGTAATAAATGCAGAACTACGTGCGCCGGTTCTTACCAGCATTCTCAAACGTCCTATTCAAAGCGCGGTTTTAAAAAACCTACAGTTAATTGCGTTTGCAGACGCAGGCTCTGCCTGGAATGGATGGATTCCCAATAGTAACAGCGAAGATTATCGTTTTACCACTGGCGGTATTCCTCAGATTAGCATCTCACTTCCTTCTCCCGATTATGGAATTGCGGTAGGATATGGTGGAGGTATTAGAACTATGCTTTTTGGTTATTTTATGAGGCTTGATGCAGCGTGGAATATTGAGCAACAAACCTCTAAACCCATGTGGATATTCTCACTCGGAACAGATTTCTAATCCAAATTATTTGCTGGTTTTAGGTAGAAAAACGTCTTTTTCAATCGTCATTCCCGGCTGTAGAAAAATGGTTTGAATGCCTAAAGTTTTTGCGGACTCAATATGTTGCGGGCTGTCGTCTATAAACAACGTGTGAATTGGTTCAAAGCCATTTTCGTCCAGAATTTTTTTAAAAATCTGAGTGTCTGGTTTTCTCATTCCAACTTTGTGTGAATAATAAACTTTGTCGAAGTAGGTTGCAAGATTCACACCGTAGCTTTCATGTAGCAGCTTATTAAAAGCCTCTTCATGAATTTCATTTGTATTACTCAGTAACACAAGATCGAAGTAGGGACGTAGCTGTTGAAGAAGTTGAAGACGGCGTAAAGGAAAATCTAAAAGCATAGCATTCCAGGCTGTGCAAATCTGTTGGTCGTTGAGTTGAGCGGAACAAAACTCTTTTATTCCCGCAACAAACTTATCTCTGTTAATTACTCCTGTTTCCAAATCATCGAACAGAGATGTTTGTTTCATTTGGGAATATAGCGCCTGAAAATTTTCAATTCCTAAATCAACAAACGCTTTTTCGGTAAGTGTGTAATCGAGATTTATCAATACTCCGCCCAGATCGAAAATGATATGCCTGATGCCTTTTAACATGGCGCAAAAATAAGTAACGCATTAGGAATGTATAGAACTGCAGAATGGAAAAAAGTACAGAATCTTCGGCGGAATATTTATAAACAAAAGACTTGAAAACATTTTTTTTGTAGGTTTGCACTCCTTCCCCCAAATCGGGGATTGGTCCTATAGCTCAGTTGGTTAGAGCACCTGACTCATAATCAGGGGGTCCATGGTTCAAGCCCATGTGGGACCACAAGACAGACAAAGGTTTCAAGCGAAAGTTTGAAGCCTTTGTCGTTTGGTAGAAATATATCTTTCAATGCGGGCGCACTATTTTCAGCTTGTTTATGTCAACGCCATTTTGGGGGATGCAGACATGGTCTGTACACACGAAGAGTTTTTGAACTACGTCATTGCTTAACGATTCGTATCACTTTAGAATTATGTTCCGACTTGAGAAAATAGATACCATTAGCCAAATTTCCCAATTGTAATTTAGTTTCTGAACTTTCGACAAGGTAGTTCGCAACTACTCTTCCGAAATTATCCATGATTTCAATCTTGCCGATTCGAGTATTTGCTTTTACCGAAATTTCGGTGCTTGCGGGGTTGGGGGAAACAGAAATCGTAGCTAAGGTATTAGGATCACTTATGCTTGTTGCAAGGGCTATCGTATTGGATAAAGCCTGACAATAACTGCTATTGGTAACCCTCACAAAATAATTTCCCCCTTGTGTAGCTTTATAAGTTTGACCCGTGGCACCCGGTATGGGTAAACCATTCCGATACCACTGGTAAAATGAAAATGTGGGAGTTACAGTAAGTGTATCACCGTTTGCAATGATAGATGGTGTGTCGAAGACCTCCATAGAGCACGGGGCATCAATTTTTGCGAGGTAGGCTGTATAAGTACTAGGGGAAATAGGATTTAGGTTAATGCTCCCAAACGGAAGAGATGGGCTTAGAAAGCTTCCAAATGTTACAATATAACCGGCTTTATCTGTTATTGCAGACCCAGATTCCGACCATGTGCCACCTACCCGTGTAGCCCAAAGCGGTGCGCCGGATGCGCTAAAGATTGCATAAAATAAATCCGAATGGCCGGAGTTTGTAAGATTGTATGTACCAATTGGCAGAGATAATGTACTAAACACTCCTGCTATAAAAGGATTGTCGTTTACGTCCATAGTAATACTTGTTGGACTAGTAACAGAATCTTGCCCAATTGGGACAGCCCACAACCCTGTGCCGGCAGAGTCATATTTTGCTAAGAATCCACCTGCTGTAGAAAGCAAGCTTCCTGCAATCGTTGTTGTTGCGTTGTGAGTGCCCACCAGATATAGATTACAATTCTTATCTACGGCAATTCCATTACTTCTCGATTCTTGCGGATCAGGGAGTGAATGAGCCCAACGAAAGCTTCCCGTAGAACTGTATTTAGCAACAAATCCATTGAATGATCCAGAAGACGCATGAGTGAGCGTTGTGTTTCCAAAAGAAATTGTATTACCAAGCGTATTTCCAAAGTAGGATCCGGATACATAAACTCCACCTGCGGCATCTACTGCAATAGATCCGGGCGATATTGCAGAGAGAGTGGGACTTCCTACGGATGCAGTTTGTCCCCAAACAGCAGTGCCAGAAGAGTCTATCTTGACTAAAAAAATATCACGGGCAGTTGGCGATAATGTAACACTGCCGAAGCTAGCTGATGTCAGATTTTTGCAGTTGCCGAGGAGATACAAATTATTATTGACATCTACAGTTAAAGAATGTGGGATAAATATTGGGACAGAAGATGAATTGAAACTGGAATTTGCTGACTTTGCCCAGATAAGTGTACCATTTGAACTGAATTTTGCCCAACAAATACCGTGGCTGGCATAAAGGGTTTGTGTACCTATTTTCACGCTATCCTGAAACGTACCTGCTATATATACATTACCACTTCCATCAACCCCGACACCAGCACCATAGTCTTGCGCATAAGTAGTCCCGAAAGCAGCACTCTTTAGCCATTGGAGTGTACCACTGCTGTTGTACTTAGCTAAATACACGTCGCGATACCCTGAAGAAATTGTATGCGCGCCAATGGTAACAGTTCCATAGAAATAGCCCGTGACAAATATATTCCCTGTAGCATCCGATGCTGCCGCTCTCGGGTACAACCTATTTGAAGAAACAGCCCATTGCCAAATTGTAACGGTAGTTTGTGCGGATAATACCACTGTAAAAAAGGAAAACAGAAGAGTCAGTAATATTCTTTTCATGTTCGTAAAGAATGAAAGGTGAATGAATGCGCAAGTAAATTATGATTTTTTTACCTTTCATCAAACCATCACTTTTTTTTGAATCAACATCCGCTCTATTTTAATGACAGTTTTCATTAAATTTGACTACATGAAAACGCTTACCATCAATCTTCCCGACAAAATAGAAATAGACGCAAAGGAGACTATAAAATTTCTTGCAGCAAAGCTATATGAAGCAGGTCGTCTGTCACTTGGTGAAGCTGCAGCCGTTGCAGGCTATTCAAAAACCACCTTTGCAGAAATGCTTGCTGATTATAATGTTTCTCTTTTTAACTATCCCGCCAGCGACATAAGATCGGATGCAGCAAGGATATGATATTGTTATTGCCGACACAAGTTGTTTCATCCTACTGAATAAGATCGGAGAACTTGAGCTATTGAAGTCGGTTTTTCAAACTGTTTGTACCACTTCGATAATTGCTGAAGAATTCGGCAACCCGCTGCCAGATTGGATAATTATAGAGGAACTGGCGGACGATCATACCTTCCAGGTGCTGAAGCTGGAAACAGAAGAAGGTGAAGCGAGTGCCATCGCCCTCGCCATTGAAAAACAAAACGCTTTGCTTATTCTTGACGATCACAAAGCACGCAAACTTGCTGCACGGCTTCAACTCCTATATACGGGTACGTTCGGAATTATCCTAAGGGCAAAGCAGAATGGCATAATCAGCTCTGTGAAACCGATCCTTGATAAAATAGCAGCGACAAACTTTCGCTTTTCACAATCAATCTACCACGAGATATTGAGCGCAGCAGGTGAAAAATAGTAGCTTTGCGCTTTCTTTCTAATCTATGGAAGTGACCACTCATCAGCCGCAAGAGGCAACACTGGAGCAAGCCAAAAAACTGGGCTTGCGCGAAGAAGAATACGAACAAATAAAAGAGATACTGGGGCGCGCACCCAACTTCAACGAAGTAGCCATGTACTCCGTAATGTGGAGCGAGCATTGCAGCTACAAAAATTCCATCAAATGGCTGAAGACCTTACCGCGCGATGGTGAGCGCCTGCTGGTGAAAGCCGGTGAGGAAAACGCCGGTCTGGTGGATATAGGTGATGGCTGGGGCTGCGTGTTTAAGATTGAAAGCCACAACCATCCGAGCGCCATAGAACCTTTCCAAGGTGCGGCTACGGGTGTGGGCGGCATTCACAGAGATATTTTTACGATGGGCGCGCGACCTATTGCTGCGCTCAACTCATTGCGGTTTGGCAAGCTCGATAATCCAAAAACCAAATGGCTGCTGAAGGGTGTGGTGAAAGGCATTGGGCACTACGGTAACTGCTTTGGGGTACCTACAGTGGGCGGTGAAATTTATTTTGAAAGCTGCTACCAAACCAATCCGCTGGTGAATGCGATGAGCGTTGGTGTTATTGAAGCCGGTAAGATGGTGAGCGCAACGAGTCATGGTGCGGGCAATCCTGTGTTTATTGTTGGTGCATCAACAGGTAAAGACGGCATAGGCGGTGCATCGTTTGCATCGGCAGACATTAGCGAAGACAGTGTGAACGATTTGCCAGCGGTACAAGTAGGCGATCCGTTTGAAGAAAAGAAATTATTGGAGGCTTGTCTTGAAGCAGTAGAAACCGGCGCACTGGTAGGAATGCAGGATATGGGCGCTGCGGGTATCACTTGCTCCACTTCAGAAATGAGTGCGAAGGGTGAACATGGTATGATCATCCATCTTGACAAAGTTCCAACACGTCAAAGCAACATGAAGCCCTGGGAAATGCTACTAAGCGAAAGTCAGGAGCGGATGTTGATAGTAGTGAAGAAGGGAAGAGAAGAAGAACTGCAAAAGATATTTGACAAATGGGATATCCACTGTGTGCAGATTGGCGAAGTAACTACAGAAAAGACTTTGAAATACTACATGGGTGATACACTGATTGCTGAAGTGCCTGCGGAAAGTCTGGTGCTTGGCGGGGGCGCTCCCGTTTATGAACGTGAGTACAGTGAGCCAAAATATTTTGAAGAAATAAAGAAATTTGATTCGAACACAGTGCCTGTTCCGGCAGATATGGCTGCGGTGGCTTTTGAATTAATAAAGCTGCCAAACATTGCCAGCAAGCGTTGGGTGTATGAACAGTACGATAGCATGGTGGGCACTGGTAATACACACACCAATGAACCAAGCGATGCGCCCGTAGTACGTGTGCATGGTACTAAGAAAGCTTTGGCGTGCACTACCGATTGCAATAGCCGTTATGTATTTGCCGATCCTTACAAAGGCGCTATGATAGCCGTGAGTGAAGCAGCGAGAAATATTGTGTGCAGTGGTGGTATTCCCGTAGCAATTACTAACTGTTTAAACTTTGGTAATCCTTACAACCCTGAAGTGTATTATCAGTTCGTTCATGCTATAAAAGGAATGGGCGATGCTTGTAAGAAGTTGGGTACTCCTGTTACGGGTGGTAACGTAAGCTTTTACAACCAAAGCGAAGATGGTCCGGTATATCCTACACCAACGATCGGTATGGTAGGGGTGCTGGATAGTGTGGACGATAAGATGACGATGTTCTTCAAAAACGAAGGCGACGCTATCTACCTGCTCGGCACACAAAGAGAAGATATCAATTGTTCAGAATACCTGCATCATTTTGTAGGGGTAACTATGAGCCCAGCCCCGCACTTCGATCTTGAAGAAGAATACAACTTGCAGGAAACAGTTATCAAACTTTGCAAAGACAAAAGCATAAACTCTGCACACGATCTTTCGGAAGGTGGTTTGTTTGTTGCACTCGTGGAAAGTAGTATGCAGAGAAACCTTGGCTTTGAAATCACAATAGACAAAGGCATTCGTAAAGATGCTTACTTGTTTGGCGAAGCGCAAAGCCGTGTGGTTGTAAGTGTGAGTCCAGCGCAGCAACAGGCATTTGAAACCGCTTTGGGTAGTCAGCCATTTACTAAAATAGGCACTGTAAAAGGTGATGGTCATGTTCGCATAGACGGTGGTGATTGGGGGCACATCAAAGACTGGAAGAAAGCTTATGATGAAGCGATAGAGAAGTTGCTTGTCTGAACGGGAATTTATTGAATTAAGGAATTGTCTGAATAAGAGAAGGATCACGCGCGTGATCCTTCTTCATTTTTCACTGTGATTCTCTTATTAGTTGCATCAGTTCATCGAGTTTTGGTTCAAGTATAATTTCTGTGCGCCTGTTTCTTTGCCTGCCTTCAGGCGTGCTGTTACTCGCTATCGGATCGTATTCGCTTCTGCCACTTGCAGTAATGCGCGCAGGGTTTACAAAATATTCTTTGATCAGTATTCGCGCAATAGCTGTTGACCGCGCTTCGCTCAAATCCCAATTGTCTATGTACTTCTTGCTAATAGGAATTGAATCTGTATGCCCTTCTATTTCTACATTAATGTCTTGATTTTGATTAAGTGCTTTTGCCAATGTTGCAAGCGCTTCCTTGCCGCGCGGATTTACAGTTGCGCTTCCTGATGGGAATAATAAACTTTCCTGCATGCTCACATAAACTTTCCCATTTTTCAAAGAAACAGTAAGCTCATTGTCGCCGAAATTCACAAGCGCATCTGCAATTTTTTTGCGCAATGCCACCGTGTTTTTTCTTTGCTGATCTATAAGCGATTGAAGTTGTTGCAGTCTTCTTTTCTGCGCTTCTATTTCTTCCTGGCTCTGACTGAGTTGTTGTGTAGTATTTTCCAGTTGCGCATTGGTAGATCTGTTTGCTGCTTCTGCCCGGCGAATCCTATCCTGCATTTCAGCAATTGATCTTTCAAGTCTGACACTATCCATTCTTAGTGCTTCAATATTCTTTTGCGAAGCAATAAATTTCTTTTTGCCCACGCAGGAAAATAACAGCGATGCACAAAGCATACATGATAAAATGGAGACGATCTGTTTCATAAAGATGTGTTTGTTTTAAAAGGTAAAAATGATGCCATGTAAAACACACATTCTCAGCCATCCGGTTTTCCTTATTTTCGCGGGCTATGTTTCAGCCAGTAACGAATGAGGAGCTTATTGAAGTTGCCAACGAATTTGGTACACCGCTGTATGTGTATCATGCAGAGAAAATTGCAGAGCAATACAACAAATTAAAGGAAGCTTTTAAAGGGCATCCGACAAAGTTTTTCTACGCCTGCAAAGCGCTAACCAACATCAACATTCTTAAGTACATGAAGAGCATTGGCGCTAACCTCGATTGTGTAAGCATCAATGAAGTAAAGCTTGGACTAAAGGCTGGTTTTGAACCCAAACAAATTTTGTTTACCCCTAACTGCGTTGATCTGAATGAGATCATCGAAGCGCAAAAACTCGGTGTGAACATCAACATTGATAACATTTCCATTCTCGAACAATTCGGAAACAAATTCGGGAGTGGCTATCCGGTTTGCATTCGCATCAATCCGCATATCGAAGCAGGGGGCAATTACAAAATTTCCACCGGACATATTGATAGTAAGTTTGGTATTTCTATCCATCAGATGCGGCATATTGAGCGCATAGTAAAAACCACGAAGCTGCATATTCATGGCTTGCACATGCACACCGGTAGTGAGATAAAAGACGTGGATGTTTTTCTGCGTAGTCTCGAAGTAATGTTTAGTGCAGCGGTTCATTTTCCTGAGCTTGATTTTATAGATCTGGGCAGCGGTTTTAAAGTACCTTATAAAGAAGAAGACAAGGCTACGGATGTTGCAACGTTGGGTGCAAAACTTACCGAAGCAGTAAAAGAATTTGAGTCTGAATATAATCGTCAGTTAGAAATTTGGTTTGAGCCGGGCAAATATTTGGTTAGCGACAGCGGATCTTTTATTGTAAAAGCAAATGTGATCAAGCAAACGACTGCAACAGTTTTTGTTGGCGTTGACTCTGGTTTCAATCATCTTATTCGCCCCATGTTTTATGATGCGTATCATCGCATTTCCAACATCAGCAATCCGCAAGGCTCTGAAAGAATTTATACTGTAGTCGGCAACATTTGCGAGACAGATACTTTTGCGTGGGATAGAGTATTGAATGAAGTGCGGGAAGGAGATTTTTTAGTCTTTCACAATGCGGGTGCGTATGGTTTTGAAATGAGCAGCAATTTCAATTCACGTTTAAAACCTGCGGAGGTAATGATAAAAGATGGCAAAGCGTTGTTGATAAGAAAGAGAGATGAGTTTGAAGATTTGCTGCGAAATCAGATAGAGGTGTTGTAGTGGTTTTCATGTGTTCTGTTTCACACAGAGGTAACAGAGAAAATGAGACACAGAGAATATCCCGGTAATCTTTTAATCTTGTACATCCCGGTTCAGACAATTTCCCGCAAAGCCCCAAAATAATATTGAGGACTGAGGGATGAGGATTGAAAGAAAAAATCCCGGTAATCTTCCATTCCTATAAATCCCAATTCAGACAGTTTTCCAATCCTATAAATCCCAATTCAGACAGTTCAATCCTACAAAATTCCGGTTCAGACAAATTACATTAGTGGTATGAAAAGTATTGTTGTTTTCTGCGGCTCCAGCGAAGGGTATAATGAAACATATAAAGAAACCGGTTATCAACTTGGCGCAATTCTCGCCGAGCGCGGATACGATCTTGTTTATGGCGGTGCAAAAATTGGTGTGATGGGAGCAGTGGCAGAAGGCGCTTTGCAAAACGGCGGGAAAGTGACGGGTGTTATTCCTCATTTTCTTAGAACCAAAGAAGTAGCTCATGAAGATCTGAGTGAAATGATACTTACAGAAACCATGCACGAACGTAAGCTGAAGATGCACGAACTCAGCGACGGTATTATAGCCATGCCCGGCGGCTGGGGAACACTGGAGGAGCTTTTTGAGATGATGACCTGGGCACAACTTGGTTTGCATCAAAAACCTATTGGACTCCTCAATACAAACGGCTTTTATGAACCGCTACTCGCGCTCTTTCACAATATGATAGAAGAAGGTTTTTTGAAAGAGGTATTTAGGGAAATGATTGTGGTGAGCGAAGATGTTTTTGAGTTGCTGGAAAAAATGGAAAACTATGTAGCGCCCAATGTGCCGAAATGGATAACCAAGCAAACTACCTAAGTCCACAATTCAATATTTATCATTCACAATTTTAGTCAATGGCATTAAGCAGAATATGGTCGGCATTTATCATCGTAGCCGTGTTGGTTGCTTTGGCAAGAATGGTGGGTGGCGATGAAAAGATTTTTTCAAGAATGATTGTTGGGAAATCTTCCGACAAATACGATAGCGTTTTTTACTTTGCCGTCGGTTCGCCAGTCAATCAAAACCTTACTGCCGATTATGGAAAATTTTTGAGTGAATATGGCTATCACCGAATTGATTCGATTCAAAAAGCAAGTGTAATTCTTACCGACAACCTGAGCGCAGATTCCATCGCATTGCTAAAACAATTGAATGCTACAGCGGATGTTCAAACCTATCTTTCTATTCAGAAAAATCTGGTTCGCAAAGTTGATGGTGTTATTGAAACGGCAAAGAATGCAGTCATTGACATCATCATTCCGCTTATTGGTATTATGGCTTTGTTCATGGGGTTTCTTTCTATTGCGGAACGAGCGGGTGGTGTTCGTTTCCTGTCGAGAATTATTGGTCCTTTCTTTTCAAAAGTATTTCCTGAAATTCCCAAAGGACACGAATCCATCGGGCACATGATGATGAATTTTTCTGCAAACCTTTTAAACCTCGATAATGCTGCCACGCCATTTGGACTGAAAGCGATGCAGAGTTTACAGGAGCTTAATCCGAATAAAGCAGTGGCTTCTAATTCGCAAATCATGTTTCTCGCGCTTCATGCTTCCGGACTAACATTAATACCTGTTACGATCATTGCATTTCGTAGCGGGCTTGGCGCAAAAACTCCTACCGATATTTTCATTCCCTGCATGATTGCAACTTTTGCTGCAACCATTGCCGCACTGATCATTGTAAGTTTTAAGCAAAAAATAAATCTTCTGCAACCTGTTGTACTCGCATGGATTGGAGGTATTTCTGTAATGATTGCTTTGTTGGTTACTTATGTGATGCAGCTCGATTCCATATCTGCGCAATTGTTTTCCGGAAAATTGAGCAACGGTATAATTCTCGCTATTTTCTTTTTCATAGTGCTTGGGGGTTTGTACAAGAAGATAGATGTGTTCGATGCTTTCGTGGACGGCGCAAAAGGTGGATTTGAAACAGCGGTGAAAATCATCCCTTATATAGTCGGGATGCTTGTGGCAATTAGTTTACTACGGACCAGCGGCACATTCGATGTGCTGATAAACGGAATGAAATCTTTTGTGGCAATGCTTGGAACGGATACGCGTTTTGTTGATGGTTTGCCTACTGCATTAATAAAACCTATGAGTGGCAGTGGTGCCAGAGGCATGATGCTCGACACAATGAAAACGTTTGGTGCCGATTCATTTGCGGGAAGACTTGCCTGCATTTTGCAAGGATCAAGCGACACTACTTTTTATGTGGTTGCAGTGTATTTCGGTTCTGTTGCAATAAAAAACACACGCTATGCAATCGGTGCAATGTTGCTGGCAGATCTTGTGGGAATTATCACTTCTATTATTCTTGCTTATTTATTTTTTGGCGGGTAGGGTTGAAATGAAAAAAGCTGCCCAACTCGGCAGCCCTTTCAAAATTTATGTGTGTGGTAATTACTATTGCTGTGCGGTATCAACTGTAGTTCCATCTGCTGGAGAGGTAGTAGCCGTCGAATCAAAAAGAATTGGTTCCTCAGCAGGTGGTGAAGACATATCTTCCCCGCCCATGCTATCCATCTTGCTATACTGTACCAGCCACTTTCCATTTTCCTTTACAAGGTTTAGTTTCTTTTCCTGAGGATCGTCAGAAGTAGTGTAGGTAACGGTTGCTTTTTCGCCCTCTTCTTTAGTGTCTTTAATATCCACCTTAGTTTTCTTGGCAGCCTGCTTTATAGAATCCGGCATCATTGCAGAGAACTGAGCCATAAGGTCTATCATTTTTTTGGTTTCCTCGGTTGAAACACTTTTTGCAGCTTCGTAATCGTAGTGCATCAAACCCGTTAGAAATTTATCTGCAGATGCTTTCGGAGAATCGGAATTACAACTTGTCATTCCGATTGAAAATGCCAGCACGGCGGTAAGAGAAAGCAGGAGTTTTTTCATGTATGCTCGTTTTTTAAAATTTGAAGGCAAAGGTATCATTTATATCGAACCTGACAAATGAAGGTTGCATGGCTGTTGAGGAACAAATTATCAACGCCAACAAAAGTGTAACCAAACATTTTCGAAGGCTTGATGAAGAGAGAGTCGGCTACTGCCTCGTTCAAAGCTTTATAGAGAAATTCAGCGCAGTAAAGTTTGTCGTCCGTTCGCAGATCAAAGTCCATATCGAACCTTCTTTTTTCTTTAAAAAACTGAAGGGTGATTTTTACTAAGGAATGCAGTGTTGTGCTATCAAGATTGTAACGAACAATTCCATAACCAAGATTATTTGCAGGGGAAAACCAAAAGTTGGCTGAGTCACGTTTCAAAATCTGATCAGGATTGTCTTCGCCACCAATGCTGTGATACACGAAAGGATAACCTTTTTCAATGATTACAATACCGCAATGGGAATATGTTTTATCGTGTTCATTCATTTGGCTGAACATATAGCTCGTAACATCTGCACCAGTACGCAAAACAATATCGCCGGTGTGGAGCAAGCGAATACCAGAATTAACCTTCGCAATATTAAATGGATCAGAAATACGCAACTGCCCATGTGAGGATACGTTTGTGGGCTGGTTAAAAGAGTAGAGCAGCGAAACCATTCCGACACACAGAACGAATAGTGTCACCGCTACAAATAATGTTTTTCTCTTCTTCACCTATGCAAAGCTAAAGGAGTGCTGTATAAATTTGTCCCAAAAACCCAACGAACCACCTATCTTTCCTATCTCTTTTAGGAAGATTCTATTTTTTATATTTTCACAAAAACAGTAGCAAATGAAACGTTTAATGATTGCTTGCAGCTTTGTTTTATTTTCAGCAGTGCCGGTTGTTGCTCAAAATGTTGCTAATGCAGACACCAAAGTCGCAATGCCCGACTACAATAAAAGGCTGTTTGCCTCCAAGATAAATGAACTATCTGCATACGCGACGCGTAATTCTCCCGAACTCGTTAAAAAGACTATGCTCCAGCTTAATAGTTTAATGAATGAGTCGGTAGCGCTATCCAAAAGAAAAATAGATGTACTGAGCGGCCCTGAAAAGGCGGCAGGCAAAAAAAGACTGGAGGTTCAAAACAAACTTTACACTGAAATAAAACCTTTGTCTGAAGACGTTTCAAAAAACCTTAGCAAGCTTCAGGAAAAGCTGAAAGCATTCGAAGCAACTTTGTAAATAGTATTGAAATAGGAAAGGGTGCTTCGGTGCCCTTTACCATTATTCTGTATTTTCACTCGGAAAAACTAAGATTGTGAAGGCCATTATTCCAGTAGCAGGTGCAGGTACCAAACTTCGTCCGCTTACATATACACAGCCAAAGGCGCTTATCCCAATTGCAGGCAAAACGATTCTTGGTGTTATTATAGATCAGCTTTTAGAGGCCGGCGTTACAGAGTTTGTTTTTGTGATCGGTTATCTCGGTGAAAAAATTCAGCGATATATAGCCAAGACTTATCCTAAACTTTCTTACACCCTCGTTACCCAAAACGATAGGCGCGGCACTGGCCATGCAATATGGCTGACGCGCGAAGCAGTGAAAGAAGAAGAAGTATTGATTGTATTGGGTGATACCATTTTCGATTACAACATAAAGGATTTACTCAACAGCGAAATCTCTCAAATAGGTGTGCGAAAAGTGGACGACCCGCGCAGTTTTGGTGTGGCAGAAATAGATGCCAACGATAAGATACTTCGAATGGTGGAAAAGCCACTTATCCCAAAGTCTAACATGGCAATGGTAGGGGTTTATTACATCAAAGAAACAAGGGAAATGTATGAAGCGCTCGATAAACATTTGAGTGCGCGAATTGAAGAAGAAGGCGAATACCATCTTACCAATGCTTTGCAGCAAATGATAGAAGCAGGTATTCATTTCCAAGCTTTTCGGGTAAATAATTGGTTCGATTGCGGAAAGAAAGAAACTTTACTTTCTACCAATGCCATTCTCCTGAAGCAAATGAATGAGGAAGCCGGTAAAGAACAACAACACACTTTCGAGAACACGGTTATCATTCCGCCGGTAAACATTGCCGAAGGCTGTAAGATCAATAATTCAATCATTGGGCCCAACGTTAGCATTGGTGAGCATACTGTTATCAATGCCTCTATTGTAAAAGACTCCATTATTGGTTCGTTTGCAGAACTGAATGAAGTGGTTTTGCATTCTTCCATTATTGGCAACGATGCATTCATTCGCGGGCTGAGCCAAAGCCTGAATATTGGCGACAATACCGAAATAGACCTCGGGTAATTTTTAAATTTTCCATTTTGAATTTTGAATTTTTTAGCAATCGCATCACACAACTATTCGGTATTCAATACCCCATTGTGCAAGCCGGCATGATCTGGGCATCGGGTTGGAAGCTCGCATCGGTAGTAAGCAATGCAGGTGGCTTGGGCATCATCGGTGCGGGCAGTATGTACCCTGAGGTATTGCGCCAGCATATTCAAAAATGCAAAGCAGCAACCGATAAGCCTTTCGCCGTAAATCTTCCCTTGCTTTACCCCGACATTGATAAACATGCTGCCATTATTCTCGAAGAAAAAGTTCCTATTGTTTTTACTTCCGCAGGCAATCCTAAAACATGGACAAGCACATTCAAGAACGCAGGTATTGTAGTGGTGCATGTGGTAAGCAGTGCGAAGTTTGCGAAGAAGAGTGAAGATGCCGGTGTAGATGCTGTGGTGGCAGAAGGCTTTGAAGCAGGTGGGCACAATGGTCGCGAAGAAA
>CALMWT010000169.1 GCA_937870855.1 uncultured Taibaiella sp. | reverse complement strand
AAAACAATTGGAGACTGCGCTATTTCTGAGTGGAGCGTTTCTGTGATCTGGCTTTTATCATCGCCCAGGGCCACGCGCCTTATTACATCTATCCCAAAGTCGTTTAATCGCTGTGCTATCCATGCGGAGTTGGTGTCTATAGTTTGTCCTATAAGCAGTTCATCGCCTATAGTTATTATTGAGGCTGTTATGTTTGCCATTAAGTGGTTGTTTTGAAAAATGGTTTCAGCCTGTCCATTAGTTGCGGTGGCATTGATACCTTCTGTTTTTCTTTGGGATCGTAGAAAACTAAGGTGGTAACTCCTTTATTGAGCAACTGCCCTTCTTCATTATAGAGTTCGGAGTGGAATTGAATCTTTGATCCTTTGGGCAGTTCTTTTAGAATGGTTCGCACGGTAATAAGATCATCGTACAATGCTGGCCGAAAATATTGTGCATTGAGCGCAACGACCGGCATCATTATTCCCATCTCTTCTAATTGGCGATAAGTGTAACCTAACGCGCGTATGGCCTCCGCTCTTCCCGATTCATAATACAGCGCATAATAGCCGTAGTATAAATATCCCATCTGATCTGTCTCTCCATACCTAACCCTGATCTTTGTTTCCGAAGAATACATTGGGCTAAGGTATAAACAAACAAGTTGCTTAAGTTTTTACAAACGTTAAGCAACTTTGAAAATTTGAATCACTAAGAAAATTCCTGCTACAGCTTCACAATCTTTTCCTGCTTTAGTAGCATTCCACTTTTATCCAGCACTTTCAAGATATAGATGCCAGCAGGTAATTCGGGAAAGGAAAGTTGATGGCTACTGCTCTCTTTCACGCATTGTCCGGTAACGTTGTGCAACTTCAAGAGTACAGCATTTTCTCCGCCTTTCACTTGAATAAAACCATTAGTAGGATTAGGAGCGATAGTTAATTCACGGGCATTTATACCCGGCAAGCCGTTAATGATAGGAGTCATTTTCAATTTCACAACCCACATATCGTGTGTTCCGCCTTTTGCACCTGTAACCTGTCCATGTGGAAAAGTGGAGTATCCTGCAAGAATAACGCTGGTATCGTTTGTGCGCGCTAATGCAAAAGCAGATTCTTTAAACATACCCCCAAAGCTTTGTTCCCAGAGTAAAGTACCATTCGGACTTAATTTGAAACACCACATATCATACACGCCATACATAGTGTCAACATCTCCGTTTGTAGAATTGGTAATTCCTGCTGCTATATAACTACTGTCGGGCATCTGAATAATATAAAACGCTTCGTCATCCCCCGAACCTCCAACGGATCTTTGCCATACAATATTTCCGGTGCTGTTTAATTTCAATATCCACGCGTCGTAGTCGCCATGATTTCCTACAACGTCGCCATTGTTACTGTTGCTAAAACCTGAAAGAATAAATCCGCCGTCAAAAGTTTCCTGAACAGAACCTGCAATAGCATGATCGCCACAATGGTCTTGCCCAGAACCTCCGTAAGTTTTTTGCCAAATCATGTTTCCAGAAGAATTCAATTTTACTATCCAATAATCGTCACTTCCATGATGACCAACTACATCGCCATTGTTCGATTTTACAGATCCTACTGCAAGGTATCCCCCATCTGAAGTTGCAGTAATGGAAGTAAAATGATCTTCGCCAGTACCGCCAAATGTTTTTTGCCAGGTAATAGCTCCGGTTGCATTCAGTTTCACCACCCAGCAATCTTCAAATCCTTTATTGAGGGTAATATCTCCATTTGAAGATGCAGACCAACCCGCAAAAATATATCCTCCGTCAACGGTTTGCTTAATGGTCAATGCCATGTCATTTGCACTGCCGCCGTAAGTTTTTTGCCATTGAATGTCTCCTGTCTTTGTTAGTTTAATAATCCAAACATCTCTCAGTCCGTAATTGGTATCCACATCACCATCTGAGAAAGTGGAGTAAGCAGCTATGATAAAACCACTGTCGGCTGTTTGTTGAAAATGCACACCTTCATCATCTCCCGAACTACCAAAATTTCTTTTCCAGATAATATTGCCGGTGAGCGAAAGTTTAGCAATGAAAACATCCATTTGTCCCTCGTTACTGTCCACATCACCATCAGTAGAATTTGTAGCGCCTAATACAACATAAGCATTGTCGAATGTGGTAAGGATGGAACTGGCAACGTCCAATTGTGTACCGCCAATACATTTTTGCCACGACAAAGTTGGCTTTGGTTGTATTTGTGCTATGGTGCTGGATGCCATGAACATCATCAATGTAAAAGACAGAAAGGGCAACAAGAAAGTTTTTCTCATAAAAGCGATTTTGTAATGGTAATGATAATCATAAACCAAGACAATAGAAAGCGGTGTGCCCGTTGGGGAAAGGTCATTGAGTTGTAAAATGGTGAACTACTCCAAAGAATTATCACCATTCTCTCGTTTATAATCCTGAACCAAAAAAATTTAAGTTATGAAGATGAAAATTTCATTGATCGCATTCTCTCTCCTTGCTATCAGCATTGCTTCGTGTTGCAAAAAAGACAACAGAAATGGCGGTTGCATTTGCCCCGCAGTTTACAATCCTGTGTGTGGCACAGATGGAAAAGTTTACAGCAATTATTGCGAGGCGCAGTGTGCCGGTGTAGATACTGTTGCCTGTAATAAACCGCATTAAAACAACTCGTTATTCTTTTACATCCCGCGCCAGCGGGATTTTTCATTTGTTAGCCGTTCGTTAACCGCTTGCAAAGCCTGCGTTAACCTGCTCTGCTTTGTTGCACACACTTGTTTGCGGGTACATCTTTGCATCATCAAACAAACAAACA
>CALMWT010000168.1 GCA_937870855.1 uncultured Taibaiella sp. | reverse complement strand
GGCGTTTTCAAAATATGCTCTGCTCGATGCTTTAGTTCGCGGAGAATCTCGGCAGACAATTCAATGGGCGTGTAAAACTTATCGTTGATCTGAATTTTTACCAGGCTGTCTGTATCATCATCAATCACTTTATAAGAAAAAGAAAACGCATGATTTTTGATGTCTTTGTAGGATTTTCCCATCAAGCGCTTCACAGAATAAATGGTGCGCTCGGGTGCTGCAATCAACTTTTCTTTAGCTAACGTCCCAACAACAGGATTTCCATACGCATCGAAATGAACAATAGAAGGCACCAATGTCAATCCATCTACTTCACGTAAAGCAATAGGTTGTTTTGTATCCGACCTAACAAGAGCAATAAGACTATTGGTGGTTCCGAGGTCAATGCCTACAATCGTTTCCTTCTGCTGAATACTTCCTGTTGCCAGATTGATCGCTACTTTTCCCATGACTGTAATTGTGATGGCAAAATTAGGTTTAAGGCTTTGAGCGTGGATATATTTTCATTATCGCTTTATTCTTCTCTCTCGATGGGCTACACCCATCGCTATTATATACCGTCCTTTCAGGGCTATACCGCGCGGGATATATTTTCTATCGCATCTTCCCGATAGGCTTTGCCTTCAAAAAAGACTGCGTTCTGTATATTTGTTTCTACTGAAAATCTTGTCCATGTTACGTTTGAGGTTGTTTTTATTTATTAATTGTTTCTTTTCTTTTTCATTTCTGAGCGCACAGGACTATTCTAATCGGGGACTGATGGAAATCAAAGACCATTCGGAAGGATTGCGCATGGCATGGATAAAATCGTTTGATGAGGCTGTGCAAACAAAAAATTTCAGCGCATTACAACCCTTGCGAAAAGAAAATGAAAACTATCTCGACAAGCACATGTTGATGATACGCAGATTGTATGCAGACGGAGATGGCCGTGCGCTGCTTTCAGCGGTGAATAACTACATGCGAATAGAACGGCAGTTTGTAAAAGATGTGATGGTACCTGCGGAAGCTTTTACTGCAAATAGCCAGGAAGGTATTGACAGAACCTACCAAAAGATTGATGACTTCGGACAAAAAGAAAAAGTATTTCTGATAGAAATAAACAACGCCATGCGCACAGAAAGCATGGATGCCGGGGGTGCCGCAGGAAATAATGCAGATGCACAGATGCAGGAACAAGAAGAAGAAAGTTTTGACGAGCCTCAGGGCAGCGTGATAGAAGGCAGACCCAAACGCAAAAAAGGAAGGCTGCCACACGAACAGGAAAACAATGATGAAGAAAACAGCGGAAAGCGCAGCAAAAAGAAAAAGAATGTGGCTGACGAGGAAGAATAATTTCGGCGTTTGCATTTCCATCGTAAGCGGTTTTGACTAATTTGGCTACAGCGGTTTCATCGCACACCATTTGACTTTTGAAGAACTATATCAGGAATATAAAGATCTCGTTTTTAACCTGACGTTGCAATATGTGCAACAAGCGGAAGATGCCGAAGAAATTACACAAGACGTATTCGTGTCGGTGTATCAATCACTTTCCAATTTCAAGCACCAATCGAAATACAGCACCTGGATCTACCGGATTACTATTAATAAATCTCTCGACTTCATAAGATCCCGAAAAAGAAAAAAACGAATTGCATTCGTCACCGGTATCTTCTTCGGCGATCACAACTTTTCTCAGATAAAAACATTTGACCACCCCGGTGTTCAATTGGAACAGAAAGAAGTGCTGGAAAAAATCTTTAAGCACATCAACGCACTACCTGACCGGCAAAAGACTGCACTAATCCTAAGCAAGATCGAACAGTTGTCTCAGCAAGAAATTGCTCACATCATGAATCTTAGCACTAAGGCTGTGGAATCGCTTGTGCAAAGAGCAAAAAATAATCTGCAACAGAAATTAGACAGCGAAGGATAAAAAACAAAATATCGTCAAAATGAAATCAGGAAATACAATGAAAGACCATTTAGCAGCATTGGAAACCATATTGAGAGTAGAAGCACCTCCGTTTTTATTCACCAGAATTTTGCAAAAGGTGCAACGGCAATCAACAGAATATGTTTCCCCACGCATAGCCTGGGCGTTTACACTATCAATGATCACGTTGGTGATACTCAATATTGCCGTTGTAAGTTTTGGCAATGGCAAACCTGATGATGACTTTGCAAAGTATATGCACTTAATGCCGCACAACTCGCTCTATCATGAATAAGATAAAACTCCTGACGATTATTTCAATAGGGCTACTCGCTTCGAACATCATGCTCATTGGCTTCATTCTGTTCAAACCGCACAAACCTCCACACGAAGGCCCCAAAAAGAAAATCATAGAAAAGCTTCAGCTAAGTGAAATGCAAACGGTGAGCTATGAAGAAATGATTAAGTGGCACCGACAAAACATAAGCGCTAAAGAGACAGAAATAATGTTTCTCAAAAATCAACTTTATTCTACGCTGAACAGAACCACTGAGGATACTGCTGTCGAAAAAATCATAGCTCAAATTGGAGGAAAGCAGATAGAAATTGAGAAAATTCACTACCGACATTTTCAGGACATAAAATCGCTTTGCCGCCCCGACCAGTTAAAATACTATGAAACCCTTACCAGGGAAATTGCAGGATTATTTGCTCATCCACCTATGAAAAAACACAAACGATGAAGAACCTATTGGGAGCAATGATTGTCCTGATGTTTGCATTGGTTGTAAGAGGACAGCAGGTGCAGATAATATTTGTTCCGACCTGGGCAAAAAAAGCCCTTATTACCGATACAGTTTACTTAATGCAAAATGATGAAATAATGGTTGAGGAGTTGAAGTTCTACATCTCCAATATTGCGTTGCAACACAAGGGAAAAGTGGTGTGGCAGGAAACTAACAGTTATCATCTGTTGGATGTAAACAAACCTGGTTCTCTACAATTTACACTTACGAAACCGACGGACATTAAGTTCGATGAGGTTTTATTTTCTCTGGGAATAGATAGCATCACTTCAGAAGCGGGTGTACTTGACGGTGATCTTGACCCGACAAAAGGCATGTATTGGACGTGGCAAAGCGGATACATCCATGTAAAACTGGAAGGAAAAAGCAAGCACTGTCCTGCCAGGAAAAATAGATTTCAATTTCACCTCGGTGGCTTTCGCGGGGAAACGAACAGCTTCCAGAATGTTTCACTAAAAACAGGTAATAGTAATCGGATTGTGATTGAATTGCCGGTAGATAATTTCTTAGAAGGAATAGAGTTGAGTAAGCAATATGAAATCATGATTCCCGGAAAACAAGCAGTGGCGCTATCGAAACGTTTGGCAAGTCTGTTCAAATTGAAAACCCAATGAGAAATCTGCTCGTCTCTATATCGCTGACCGGATTGTTCTGCATGTTAGCTTTCAATAATGGTGGAGAAATAAGTTTTCCTCGTCCGGCGGGGTGGCCGCAGCCTGAATACAACTTCGATAACAATCCACTGCATTCTGAGAAAATAGAACTTGGCAGGGCACTTTTCTATGACCCGATACTCTCCCGCGACAGCACTATTTCCTGCGCCTCATGTCATTTACAATACACAGCCTTCGCGCATACTGACCATGACCTGAGCCACGGAATTGAGGGACGAATTGCAACGAGAAATGCCGCTACACTCGTGAATCTTGCCTGGAACAAACATTTTATGTGGGATGGAGCTCTACACCATCTCGATATGCAATCGCTTGCACCTATTTCCAATAATATGGAAATGGATGAAAACCTCGATCATGTTGTATTTAAGCTAAAGCAATCGCCACGCTATCGCAGCCTTTTTTCAGATGCTTTCAGCGACACAGCCATTACCGGCGCTCAAGTATTGCGCAGCCTTTCTCAATTTATGCTCACCCTTGTAAGCGCCAATGCGAAGTATGACAAAGTGCGGAATGGTAAGGAAAAGTTTACCGAACAGGAAGAACGAGGCTATCAACTTTTTCAACAGCATTGCAATCATTGCCACACCGAACCACTATTTACCAACGGACAATTTGAGAGCAATGGACTTAGTGTGGATGAAACCCTGAAAGATAAAGGCAGAATGACTATAACCGGAAAGTCAGAAGATTCGCTTCGATTTAAAGTTCCTTCTTTGCGCAATATTGAATTTTCTTTCCCCTATATGCACGACGGACGATTTAAAACACTCCATCAGGTACTCAATCACTATACAGCACAAATACAACAAACGCCAACACTTCATCCTACTTTGCAACACGGCATTCCATTAAGCAGCAATGACAAAGTGGATATTATTGCCTTTCTACTTACACTTACAGATAAAGACTTCCTGTTCGATCCCCGTTACTCCTTCCCAAAATAAATATTATCCATCAGCGAAGGATTGAAAAATAAATACCGTCCAAAAACAATCAAACACAACTTTTATGAAAAAGATCCTGCTTTTTGCATTAATCGGATGGAGTTACACAGCGCTGTCGCAAGTAAATCCGGCTATTACAAGCTGGCTGCAAAACACAACCAACATAATGGGGAGACACTATGTTTCCGGCAACTCCACACCTATCAGCGATAATGTGCTTGCCAATGTGCAAACAGTACAGTACAGCACCAACTGGGCGTATATTAATACCAACGGAATACCGGCTTACATAACTGGCCCATTCCTCGATGGTAACCCATCGCTCGCTACGGCACAAAACGCCATTTTCAGATTTCCGCTAAACCCAACACAAAATACCGGAACGCCCATAGCCACCACAGGGGGTAATATCGGGGTCTTCATAAATGGCGTTGCCCTATTTGATTATCGAGATGGCGTATCCTGGAGAAATTCAACCAACACCATTGCCGGAGGACCGCTCGGTGGCATGGGCGACAACGTGTGGAACCGCGACGCAGTGGTAGCTGAAAGAATGGGATTTGACTGTGCGAAAGGCCATCCCGCAATGGGAAATTATCATCATCATCAAAACCCTTCTGCCTTCAACCTTGACAAAGTAATTATTTCAAACGTATGCAATCTTTACCTTGCCGATGGCTTATATGTAATAGACAGCAGTCAACATGCTCCATTGCTCGGCTTTGCTTACGATGGTTACCCGATCTATGGTGCATACGGCTATAAAAATACCGATGGCTCCGGTGGCGTTGTAAGAATGCAATCGAGCTACAGGCTAAGAAACATTGCAGTGAGAACGCACTATGCGAACAATACCGATGTAACAGACGGACCAACAGTTAGCACCACTTACCCACTCGGATATTTTCGGGAAGATTATGAATACATACCTACAAGTGCTACAACGCCTGAAATGCTCGATGAACACAATGGAAGATTTTGTGTGACCCCCGAATATCCAAACGGTATTTATGCCTATTTCTGCACGGTTGACAGCAATTGGAATTCAGCCTATCCCTACGCTGTGGGTCCTACTTTTTATGGCAATAGAACTGCCAGCAGGGTTACTTCCATCACAGAGCCGGTAACTCCGTACCTGCCCACTTCCATAGGGCAAACTCAGCTAGAATCTATTAACGTCTCCGTTTTCCCCAACCCAGCCTCCGAACTTATCGCTATACAAATGCCAAACGTAATCCGTGAAAATCTGGATGTGGCACTCGTGGATTTAAAAGGCAAATTAATTCAGCAAACTTCGATTTCGCAGGGCAGCACCATTGCTTACTTCGATGTGCGAACTGTGTACAATGGCGCGTATCTCATTACTATTACCAATGGCAAAGCAACCATTTCCAGGAAAGTAGTGGTGTTGCATTGATTAATATCCGGTTTGAAATTTTAGAAGTTCCCAAATGGCGTTTTGTGTTATGACTACTATCAGCCTGGACTGTGATTATTATCAATCTGGGAGGTAAACAAAGACATTAGCTTGCAAAAAACTTCCATGCTGAAGTACGTTCTTGCCTGGTTTCCCATGTTGCTTATTGCCATGGCCAACGGTGTGTTGCGGGAATCGGTATTTAAAAAACAAATGGGAAATTTAGAAGCTCATCAGCTTTCTACAATTACGCTTCTCATTTTTTTCGCGGCCTACATCTGGTTTGTGATTCAAAAATTTCGGCCCGTTTCTGCTTTGCAGGCAATGATGGTGGGTGGCTTATGGCTTGTGCTCACCCTTTGTTTCGAGTTTGGCTTTGGATTATACAGGGGAAATAGTTTGGCTACTTTGCTTGAAGACTATAATCTTTTGGAAGGAAGACTATGGATATTGATTCCGACATGGGTGGCGGTTGCGCCTTATATTTTTTTCAAAATCGGTAGATAACAAACACTGCACAGTTACCACAACTCAGCAATCATCAACTCTTTTCCATTCATCTCCAATTTGTCGCCTTCCGCCAAACCCTTTAACCGACTGCCCAAAGGTGATTGCAACGAAAGCACCACAACCTCACGACCGTCAATTTGCATTTTCCCTAACGCTACGCTTAAATAATAAAAGACATCTCCTATACGAACAAGACTTCCTAATGATATTCGGAACGGACTGCTTTTCTCATCCATATTTTTAAGAAGGTTCTGCTGCACGAGAAGCACTGCTATTCGCCCCCCTATCTGTTCTTGCTCAATATGAAGCATAGCTCTGCTTGTTTCATATTTATCTCCCGCCGAACTTTTAGTTTCGTTGGCCACACTTTCAGAAAGATCGCGGGCGTTTTGTCGCAACGAATCCAGCCGGAGTGCTACCACTTCTAAACAATGCTTATGAACTTTTTCTTTGAGCGTCATTAAATTTTTTATCGGTTAAATGTAGGCTACAAGTTTTAGCTACAAAAAATGCAACACGGCATTTAACTCATCCATTCCCATGCACTTCTATATCCTCCAATCTCTTCTGCATAGGCAATAAACTCTTTATAAAAAGGATGGACTGATAACGTGGCGCTGTCACCAATTACTACCAATTTTTTTCGGGCGCGTGTCATGGCTACATTCATTCGCCTGATGTCTGAAAGAAAACCTATGGCACTGTTACTATTGCTGCGCGTCATGCTGATGTACACAATATCGCGCTCCTGTCCCTGAAAAGAATCAACGGTATTGATTGAAATGCTTTTCTTCCAGGCTTCCAAACCTGGCGTATTTGCAAGCGCCTCGTGTAATTGGTGAAGCTGCATTTTGTAAGGTGAAATGAGGGCTACTTTCGGAAAATCTTCAGGTGTAAAATGCCGCTCCAAATCCGGGAGCATAGTAGTGAGATGTTTAACCAAAAACTGTGCTTCCTCCGGGTTCGATGTACTTGTTCCATC
>CALMWT010000167.1 GCA_937870855.1 uncultured Taibaiella sp. | reverse complement strand
AGTGGACAATACCGAGGTAACACCAATGCAACTGATGCACCCATTTTTCTCCATGCTGACGAGTACGCTCATCAATGCAGCGCCGGAAATAATGCTCTGCAGAGTCCAGTTCATTGAGCTGCAAATAGCATAGGCCCATGTAAAAAGCATAAGGATGATCCATTAATCCTCCGTCTCCTTTCATACGGATAACCGCATAAAAATCTTCAAGCGAACTGCGATAGCTTTTCTGAAAAATACATTTCATAAACGCACGGTAATCCAGCCAGCGATCCGCATCATACTTCACCGCGCTATCCAAAAAAGGTAAGCCGGCTTCGTATTTAAACTGTTTAAACAACGGCATTCCTTTCTGCTGCCAGAGGTAAGCGTTTTGTGGCGCAATTTCCAATGCTTTGTCGAGGTAAAGCTGGCGTTTCATGGAATAGGAAGTGTACGTCCATGCACTATCCATATATGCTTTTACGCGTGCAGAATCCAAGCTATTCAGCTTTTGCGCAGGAACATCAAAAGATATTACGGTGCAAATACAAATCCATAGAAAGAGCAGCTTATTCATTGCAGATTTTTCTTGAAAGACATCAGTACAAAATAAAAGGAAAGGTAAAACGGGAAAAAGGCAGAACATCAACAAGGGAACATGAACTTTCTATTCTTCGTCTTATTTTTATCCTCCCACTTATGCTTCCCGACGAACTCAATCGCTTCGACCGCACATTAGCCATACTCATTTTGCTGCAATCGCGCAAGCTGGTAAAGGCACAGGATATAGCCGATCGCTACGGTGTAAGTCTGCGCACCATATACCGCGACATTAAATCGCTTGAAGCTGCCGGAGTACCCATTATTGGTGAAGCAGGTTCGGGATATTCTATAATGGATGGCTATCGTTTGCCCCCGGTTATGTTTACCAAAGAAGAAGCAGGTAGCTTCGTGGCTGCAGAAAAACTGATGCAGAAGTTTACCGATGCGGGACTGGGAGCCTACTTCCAGAGTGCAATGAATAAAGTGAAATCGGTGCTGAAGGGACAAGAGAAAGATTGGATAGCAGCACTGGAAAAACAAGTATGGGCCGAACCAACATCAGAGCTTTTCAATAAGAATGTACCCAATGCGCTCGATGTTTTGTTTACCAGCATTGCCGAAGGCAAACAAGTGTTTCTTCATTATCATTCGCAAGCTGCCGAACATGCCGAACAAAGACTTATAGAACCCGTAGGTGTGTTTCATGAAAATAACCGGTGGTATCTTTTTGCCTTTTGCCATTTGCGCAACGATTACCGGCAGTTTCGTACCGACAGAATTTTGGCGATCCATCGTACCGACAAAGCCTTTACCCAAAAACACGGAAGCATAGACGACCATCGCAAGCAGGAAGCTGCTAACTGTCCGCAAACGCGTGTAGTAATTGTTGTGGAAAAAGAGATAGTTCGGTTTATTGACGACAGCAAAAAATATTATGGCTTTATATCGCAGCAGCAAATAGGCAACGAAGTAGAAATGATATTTATGACACCAACGCTGGAAGGACTGGCAAGATGGTTTCTGATGTTCGGTGATAGTGCAAGAATCATAGAACCTGTTGCCTTTGCCCACTGCGTAACAACGTTAATAGAAAAGACCAGACAAAACCTGAATGCCTGGTCTCTTCATCAAGTGGTGGATTAATCTTCCAGTTCTTCGCAATACACACCCATACTTTGCAACAACCCTATTAACTGATGTGCGTTCGTATGCGTATTGGCTACGCGCAGTATCTTTTCATGGTCTTCGAGATCAAAGTTCCAGCGCTCGCCATCATTTAGCAATCCATTGAGCAGCGGCGCTACCCTTTGTGCTTCATCTGCATTTGCTACAGAGGTTCGGAATACCAATACTGAGTTCATGCTATCAAACCATTTAAGGACGATCCCAAAAGAAAGGAGGCTCTATACCCAAAGCACGCAAATACACATAACCCTGTCCGCGATGGTGGATTTCATTGTCTATAAAATAGAAGATCGTTGACCAGATGCTGCCTTCATATTTACCAAACAGGTTAATGTGTTCATGAAAGCGCTCTACGGGTATTTGCGCAAATAGTTCATTGATTTGTTCTGTTGCGGCATCCCATGCGTTCAGAATGTTTTCCTTTTTACCGCCATGCTCAAAATGTTCTACAAGATCACTTGTGTTGCCTTCTACAATTTCGCGCAAACCCGGCGCAGCTATCCCAAGCAGTTCCATTACCATGTCGGAGAAAGGACGCATACCGCCAATAGAGAATTCAAAGAATTCCTTTTCAGGAAAAGCTACAATTGCACGGCGTGTAAGATCGCGGTGACCTTGCCAGTGCTTCAATAATTCTTCAGGAGCAATCACTACGGCTGTCTGATTCATTGTCTGTTCCATAATTGTTGTTTTAAAGATTTAAGACAAAGCTCGCACCACGCAGTGACAACAGTATGTCAGCAGGTGTTTTTTGTGAAGGGAAGAGGTGAAGGAAATGCACACGCGCTATGGAGGTGGACTCTGGTACATTGCAATCTGTGTTTTTGCTCCGTAGGAGCAACATATCGGTAGAAATTAAAACGATAGGTTTTGTTTTTGCTCCGTAGGAGCAATATATCGGTAACATAATGTTCACAAAAAAAGCATTTCCTTTCTACGGGACGAAACCCTGCGCGAAAGAAAGAACGCCTTGGTTCGTGGGAGACACGAACCAAGGCGGGGGGTGTCAATCCATGCTGGAATACTACGCCAGTGTATCCCCACAACTTAATGAACCGCTGTATTCGAGACCCGAACGTACAGTGGTGTGAGAGGCGCACTCCGCTACCTACAAGTAGCGGAGCCGTCTACTCGATTGGCAGAAGCCGGTCAGTAAGTTGGAAGTTTATCGTGGATTTTGTCCATGATGTTAGTGATTTGTTTCCAGCTTCTCTTTTCAATGTTTACAACGGAATCTAATCTTTTACTTCGATAAAGTTCAGTACAATGATTCATAATTCTTTTACCTTCCAGTAAGCTGCGGATGTCAGATGGATAACGTCCAATTGAATTTGCTGAGTCTTTTTGTATTTGCTTGATTTCGATTTGCAGCAGTTCATTTATTTTTGAATCGAAAACTGCTATAGCCAAAGGATTGTAGAATGATTTATCATACTTAACTATGCTGTCCTGAATGCTTTTATTGTTTAGTCCCTGTAGCACACAAAGGCAGAGTGTCCGGTCTTTAAACTCTTGGTCCCAATCTGAAAATTTCCAGTCCCTTCGCTCTTCCCGCAATTCTTTGCTAACACTACACCCTATTTGTGTCAATAGAGTTAATATCAAAAAAATGGTCACTAATATTGAACGCATGTTTGATTTGGGTTTCTGCCAACGCTAAGTGAAATATACGACAAAGATTCAAAAGTTGATAATGGAGCTGCTGCTGCTTTGGCGTATATTTCGAGTTGAACGACCCGCTGTGATGGAGCTTTGTGCTAAGTGGTAAAATACCCACTGGCGCAAGCATGCAGCGCTGATCTTGCGGGTGGCGTGCTTGTGCCTATT
>CALMWT010000166.1 GCA_937870855.1 uncultured Taibaiella sp. | reverse complement strand
GAGTACATAACCAACCCAACAGCCTATTTTTGCTGCATGAATTGGATGCTACTTATTATTGCGGGGCTGTTTGAAGTAGGATTTACCACCTGCCTGGGCAAGGCAAAAGAAACATCGGGCAATGAATCGCTGGTATGGATGGTGGGTTTTTTTGTGAGTTTGAGTGTAAGCATGTTTCTTCTTTACAAAGCCACGCAAACCTTGCCGCTGGGCACCGCCTACGCCGTGTGGACGGGCATAGGCGCTGTAGGAACCGTAATAGTGGGGATCGTTTTCTTTAAAGAGCCGGTAGCATTCTGGCGATTGTTTTTTATCACCACACTTATAGGTTCTATTATCGGGCTAAAGGCTGTGAGCCATTAATCTTCCGCATCGGCATACGCGGGTTGGGGCGTTTCTTTTTGGGAAATGGGTGCGGTGTTTTTCTTCTGTAGTAGTTGCTGGTCTTTTTTGAAGAAACGGAGGTAGTAATAAATGAGTAAAACCAAACCCAGGGCAAATAATGTGGCTGCTACGGGTCTTGTATCGTGGAGGAGAAATTCGCCAATCATCCATGCAGAGTTTGCAATAATCCAAATGCACACTGCCCCGTTGTGAAAGACTTCAGAGCGCACATTCCACGATTTCCACAAGATGTAAAACGCTACGATAATGGTGGGAAATATCATTAATACTCCGCCTACTTTATACTCAAGCGCCCAGCAGGTGTCTTTTATCAGCCATAGAAAAATATGCCCATTCTCTATCCAGCGATATTTGGGGAAGGTGTGCGCGTTGCGGTTGGGTGATGCCATTCGGTGTAAAATGTGTTACAAATCTATCTCTATAAATTTATTTGGGAAAGGAATGTACAGATAGGATTTCAAACCACTTTGGATATTAGTATAACACCGCCTACCTTTGCGGCACTTTTAAAAATCTTAATTAAACAACTCCATAAAATGAGTACAATAAAAGTTGCCATTAATGGTTTCGGACGTATTGGTCGCCTTGCTTTCCGCCAGATTTATAACATGGAAGGTATAGAAGTTGTAGCCATCAACGACCTTACAAAGCCGAACGTACTTGCGCACCTGCTGAAATATGATACAGCACAAGGTCGCTTTAATGTAGATGTAGCACACTCTGATGATGCCATCACAGTTAATGGTCAGCAAATAAAAATCTACGCTCAGAAAGATCCTGCACAAATACCCTGGGGACAACATAATGTAGATGTGGTGCTGGAGTGTACAGGTTTTTTCACCGATGCAGACAAGGCGCAGGCGCACATCACCGCAGGTGCTAAACGTGTAGTTATTTCTGCCCCTGCCACCGGCGATATGAAGACTGTGGTTTTCAATGTAAACCACGATGTACTTGACGGAAGTGAAACAATTATCAGTTGCGCTTCATGTACTACCAACTGCCTTGCACCAATGGCTAAAGTGTTGAACGATAGCTTTGGCATTGTTACCGGCATCATGAGCACTATCCACGCTTATACAAACGATCAGAATACACTCGATGCTCCACACGCGAAAGGCGATCTACGCCGTGCACGTGCTGCTGCCGAAAACATAGTTCCGAATAGTACAGGTGCTGCAAAAGCAATAGGACTGGTACTTCCCGAACTGAAAGGAAAACTGGATGGCGGCGCTCAACGCGTTCCTACTGTTACAGGTTCATTGACTGAGCTTGTTACAATTTTAGGTAAGAAGACATCTGCTGAAGAAATTAACGCTGCAATGAAATCCGCAGCCAACGAAAGCTTTGGTTATAATGAAGATGAGATCGTGTCGAGCGATATTATCGGCACTTCATTCGGTTCACTTTTCGATGCTACACAAACCAAAGTAATGACTGTAGGCGATACACAAATGGTAAAAACAGTTAGCTGGTACGACAATGAAATGAGCTATGTTTCTCAGCTTGTTCGCACTGTGAAATATTTTGCAGGACTGATTTCAAAATAAAAAGTAAACAAACTTTCCAACCGCAAGGTGCGTAAAAACAAGCGCGCTTTGCGGTTTTACATTTAACTAAGCAGGCTTTCTTATTTTTGTAGAAACACTGTTTCTATGTCTAATGAAGAAATAAGCAAATTAGTTTCAAGAATCACATCAAATCCCGGCATTTTTGGAGGCAGACCTATTATTAGAGGAATGAGATTTCCTGTAGCTGATGTTTTGGAATTGCTTGCATGTGGTATGACTGCTGAACAAATTATAGAAGAGCATCCTATTCTTGAGAAAGAAGATATACAAGCGGCGCTATACTATGCAGCCCTACGCCTCAAAAATGTAGTTTTTGTACATGCAGCTTGATTGGGAGCTTTGGCTTGATCACAACTTTTCTCCTATAATCGCAAAATGGCTAAAAGAGGAAACTGGATGGACGGTAAAATCCTCTTACATCTTAGGATTCAATGCTGCCAGCGACTTGGATATATATGCAAAGGCAAGAGCAAAAGGAAATGTAATAATCATTTCCAAAGACTCTGACTTTGCTGAAATACTAGCAGTAAGAGGTTCGCCTCCTAAACTCATAAACATTAAAACCGGCAATAGCTCAAATAAAGCGATGTTTGAGTTTCTAAAAAGCAACTTGCCAAAAGCAATTAGAATTATTACTTCATTTAACATCAATGTTTACGAACTCGAATAATTATATCTCATGAGCAAATTCAATAACTACAACTTCTCAGGAAAGAAAGCATTAATCCGTGTTGATTTCAACGTACCCATAAAAGACGGAAGCATTACTGACGATACGCGCATCCGTGCTGCGTTGCCCACAATTCAAAAAGTATTGGATGATGGTGGAAGCGTTATTTTAATGAGCCACTGGGGCCGTCCGTTGAAAGACATTGAAAAGAAACCACACCTAACACTTGGTGATTTTTCACTGAAACCTGTGGCTGCCCATCTTTCCGAAAAACTAAATAATGAAGTGTTGTTTGCAGATGATTGCATTGGCGAAGATGCTCAGCAAAAAGCATCTAATCTGCAACCCGGACAAGTGCTTCTCCTCGAAAATCTTCGCTATTACAAACAGGAAGAAAAAGGCGACAAAGAATTTGCAGAAAAGCTTTCAAAGTATGGAGATATATACGTGAATGATGCGTTTGGCACTGCCCACCGCGCCCATGCTTCCACTGCCGTGATTGCAGATTTTTTTCCTGCCGACAAAAAAATGTTTGGCTTGCTGATGGAAAGTGAAGTAAAGGCTGCCGAGCAAGTAATGAACAATGCTGAAAAACCTTTTACTGCCATCATTGGCGGAGCGAAGGTTTCTGATAAAATTCTCATCATCGAAAATCTTCTGAATCGTGCTACCGACATCATCATAGGTGGTGGCATGGCATACACTTTTTTCAAAGCGCAGGGCTGCAACATTGGAAACTCCCTTTGCGAAGAAGACAGGCTCGATATGGCATTGGATCTTCTGAAAAAAGCAGAAGCTAAAGGTGTGTGCATTCACTTACCTACCGACAGCATTATTGCTGATAAATTTGCGGCCGATGCCAACACATCGTCTGCCAACAACTCCGAAATTCCTGATGGCTGGATGGGGTTGGATATAGGTCAACTGGCTTGTGAGAATTTCAGCAAAGCAATTCTCGATTCGAAAACTATTTTGTGGAATGGACCAATGGGTGTGTTTGAAATGGAAAAATTTCAAAACGGCACTAAAACTATTGCCGATGCGGTAGCCGATGCTACTGCCAACGGAGCCTACTCGCTTGTAGGCGGTGGCGACAGTGTGGCTGCGGTAAATAAGTTTGGCTATACGGATAAGGTAAGCTACGTATCTACCGGTGGCGGTGCTATGCTGGAGTTTTTTGAAGGAAAAGAACTACCTGGTATAGCGGCAATCAATAAAAATTAGATTTCATTACAACGTAAAAACGGCATGAAGTAACACAGCGTTGCTTCATGCTTTTTTATTTATCCAAAGCAAAAAATCCGTCTGGGAGATACTATATTTTTTTACCCGAACAAAAAGCCGCTTCTCATCTCTCGTCTATTCTTTTTTATCTTCACCCCTTCTTATGATTCGATCTATTTCTGTCCTCCTTTTCGTAATTGGTTTTATTTTTCAGAGTTGCAACGAAACCAAAAATGAAAATAATACGGTATCACTGGGTTTGAAGTTTGGCGCGGGCGCTAACTATGTTTATTTGATGGATACCCGGCAAACTATTGAGCAACAGATGAGTGGAATTAATTCTGAAATAAGTCAGCACATGAAATTGCAATCTTCTTACAAAGTGGAAGCTGCACCCGATAATAATAGTAGGCTGACGGTGAACTATGACAGGTTTTATATAAAATCTTCAAGCAATGGGCTGGAAATGGAGTATGATAGTGAGGATAGCACAAAACAACCCGCCGAACTTGCAGGTGCAGGAGCAATTGTAAATCATCCGTTCAGTATAGTTGTAAATAGTAAAGGTGAAATACTGAAGGTAGAAAGTGGTGATCAAAGCGGTGGTAATATGCAAAGCCAGTTTAGCGATAGCAGCATACGGCAAATGATGGAGCAATCATTAAATATATATCCTGAAAAACCAGTGAAAACGGGCGACACCTGGCAACGCACTTACACTACAGCAATGGGTTTTATGGAGATGCAGGTGGTGAGCGATTATAAATTAATTTCTGTGGCGAACAACGTAGCGCATATAGAAATAAAGGCAGCAATTAAAAGTAAAGCGCAGAGCAATAAACAAACTGAAGGTATGCAGATTGAAATGAATGGAACGCAGAACGGCACTATGGATATTGATGTAAATACAGGTCTGATTCAGGATAGTCGTTTTACGCAAAATGTAAAAGGCAAAATGATTATTCCGGGAGCAGAAATTCCAATGACACTTGTGTCTGATACGCGAATTATCGGGAGAATGAGATAAGAATTTGAAACTTTCCTAAAACAAGAATCCCAGGTCATCTGTCCGACAGCGCCTGGAATCTTCTTTGATATTGTAAATATCAGTTCATACCCTATAAGGCAAGTACCATGCCACTTTTCTATGGTATATCTGCAACCGGAAAGTCGGGATTGATAATCTCCGCAACACTGCCTTCTTCTCTATTGTCGTTCCACTCAAGAATAAAATTATTTCTGCCCGAACCAATAAGAATCGAAAAGAATTTTTGCTGTATTAGTTCAAGCATAGCGAGAAAGGTAAAAATAGCGTGTATCCTGTTCTGGCATTGGGAAAATACAGTTTCAAAAGCAGCTCTCGATTGGTGTCTCATGTAGTTTATCAGATAATCGCGCTGCCCTTCCTGACTGTAATTATATTTTACAACCACGTGTTGTGGCTTATTGTTCCGATCCTGAAATTTCTTCATCACTTTCTCAAAAGCCTGCATCAGCTTAAACATGGTGACGGTTTGTATTTCAGTTCCTTCGGCATACTCCTCGCCTATCGCTTCAAGTTCTTTACGAATATTGCCACGCTTTTGCTGCAAAAGTCGTTCAGCCTCCATGATGGTCATTTCTTCGGCAGCTTCTTTGAAACGTTTGTACTCAAGTATTTTGTCCACTAATTCCTGTCTCGGATCAATTTCATTTCCCTGTGCATCCAGCTCTTTGCGTGGTATCAGCATTTTGGCTTTTATGCGCATCAGTGTGGAAATAAACAAGATGAATTCGCTGGCAAGCTCTATGTTTAAAGACTCTAATTGATGGATGTATTCGAGGAAATCCTTTGTGAGTTTATGAATTGGAATGTTGTAAATGTCCAGCTCATCTCTCTCAATAAAGAAAAGCAAAAGATCGAATGGACCTTCAAACTGTGGCAATTTTATCTGATAGCTTGCTGACATTTTCGCGATAATTCAATAGGTTGATTGGTTGATAAGTTATTTCTGAACGCCTCAAATACACTAAATCTATAACGGGCAAACTCGAAACTACGCATTTATCTGTGCGAGCTATGGTTAAAAACGATACTCAAAACCTACAGCCAACACTTGCTTTACCTGCCACCAACCAAGTCCTTCACCCGGTTCATCTTTTTTCAGTTCGTTGTCCGTTGTTTGATCGGTGTAAGTGCTTTGATAGGGAATATCGTTGTCGTAAATGAAAGTTGCCGCAAGCGTAAGACTTAAATGTTTCGACATTTTGTAGGAGAAAAAATTGTCCCACAGAATATCAATATTTCCAGGATTGTCTTTTTTAACCACTACGCCCAGCGAATCTTTTTTGTCTTTTGCAAGGTAGTTTGTATAAAGATCAACGCGGGTTTTAAACAATATCTTTTTGTTGATCTCGGTCTGATATCTTCCTGTGAAATAGGCACCAAATTCGAACCGGGAAGTTTCGTTGTATTGAATGCCGAACATTCCTTCCGGTCTCATGGATGTGTAGTAACGATCTGCAACCGTAAACCGCGCTGCTATGGGAGAAAAGAATAGAGAGATGCTGTTGCCTTTTCTGTAATCAATTCCTATTGCGCCGGTAAAATAAGCAGGCGATAAAAATTCAGAAGTTGAAAAGGAATCCCATTTGGGTACGCTGTAATCATAGCCTTTGGTAAACTGGCTTTTAAAGTTGAACAAGCCTGAGAGATAAAAACTTTTACTGTTGCCGATCTGTACCCCATATTTAGAAGTAAAATCAATTCGGTCATCAATTTTGCGCGGAATGAAAGCGTTGGAATAACCGTAAAATAATCCATAGGTCATGTCAAGATTATTTGTCCAGATATGATGATGAAGAACACGGTTTAAAAATCCACTAAATTGTCCGTTAACAGTCAGTGAGGCAACCTCTCCACCCGCTGCCCAGTTGTGCAGAAAACCCTGGTTGATGCCGATGTTAAACACACTTCCTTTCACCCACATCACTGTGTCTTTGTTTTCTACTGCAAGCGATTTTTTCAGGTCTTCGGTTTTTGCAAGCTGTGCATTTGCCTGCATAAAAAAAACATAAAACGATAAGAATAAAAGAAGCTTTTTCATTTTGTTGTTGTGTGTGAATAATTAAGAAGATTGTTGTTGTGGTATTACTTGGGCTTGTACTTCGATTCCTGCAATATTTTTTGTGCATCGTTTTTTGCAAGCAGTTCTTGAAGTGATATTTTGGCATGTTGTGCAACAAATGCAGTTACTATTTTGTACCCCAGCCACGAGCCGATATTTCCGGGGCTTTCAGGAGGCATGCCTGCTGTGGTTGGCCCATCAAAAACAAACCTGTGCACTTTGTTGGGACTGGTTTCAAAAAGAAGGTTTTTAGTAATGAAGAAGTTGTAAATGTCCGGTTCATTTGCATCACACCAATTCAACTGCGCCTGCGTAAAGCCAAACCTGATCGAATCAGGAGTGTGCGGTATTATTTTGTTTAGGAAGGATTGTTCTTTACCTCTTTGAATTATCAGATCAAGAAGGTTTTTATCTTCCATAACAAAGGGATGCTTCTCTCTGTAAATTGTTTGAAAAGTATTGGCAGCAATATATTCCGGCTTGCATTTTCTTACTACGTACTGAGGAATCTGCACTGCACTGTAAAATGGATAACCATCGCCAAGATACATATCAAGTCCAATGCCTATCAGGGTTGTATCGAGTGTCATTACCGACCAGTGGTTGAGTCCTGAAATAAAATAAATCAGTTTGGGAATCCTGTAATCGGGATAATAATGCTTCATGAATTGAAAGCCCTTCACAAGTTGTTGCTCAATCTGTTTTGTATCAGGGAAGTGTTTTTGAACTGTGTCGAAAAGTCCGCGAATATCTTTATGAGCAAGAAACGGTTTTAGTCCAAGTTGAATGCCGGCAGCAGCTTCAGTGTAATTTCCCTGAATGCCAAAGCCCATCAGAGTATCAAGATAGAAGTCTAAAAAATCAGGATACTTTTCTTTTAATTTTTGTAAACCATCTGCTACATTATTTGTGTCAATATCGGCAATATCCTGGTCAAGCCGTTGTGTTTGCAAGTTGATTTCTATCTGGTCAACTTTTGGATGGTCATTTTCAGTACAGGCGGAGAGGATAAACAGCATTGCAAATACAAATGACACCCAAATTCCTGCGATTTTTCTTGCCGACAAAAGCAACTTTATACTTTTCATTCCCGCAAAAATAATAGCCACCTGCAACTAATCACTGTAATTCGTACAAATGCCATTTACAATTAGTTCATCAGCGCTAAAAGCTTTTGCAGCTCTTCGCAATTATTCCTTTAGTTTTGCCTCCGTCATTTAACCAAATCAACGGTGGCCTGTGCAAAGAAATTTGTACAGGCTTTTTAGTACTGACACTCTTTTCTCTCCCAGTAATTCAGATGGGTAAATCTTAACAAAACGGTTTAATATTCTGTATTACCAGACTACGAAGCTGCATAAACACTATCTATGTTTACGGGTTTTGCGAACGGTCTGTTTTATTACCTTTGTGGCGCAAAAAAAAATTGCATCGTTAAATCACCAACAGAAATGGGCTACGTTAAAGACAGCTTCAAGGCTATAGCAGATCAACTCTCTCAGGAAATTAAGACATTGATTGCAGAGCATGGAAATATGGTTTTAGACAAGGTAACACTTGCACAGGCTTATCAGGGTATGCGCGGTATTCCAGGATTAATTACTGAAACCTCTTTGCTTGATGCAAATGAAGGCATCCGTTTTCGTGGTTATTCCATTCCGGAGCTTCGTGAAAAACTTCCGAAAGCAGAAGGTGGAAATGAGCCATTGCCTGAAGGTTTGTTTTACTTGATGCTGGTGGGCGAGGTGCCTTCGAAAGAAGATGTAGATCATATCTCTGCTACGTGGGCGCGCCGGTCGCATGTGCCTAATCATGTTTTTGCAGTAATTGAAGCATTGCCAGTTTCTGCGCATCCTATGACTCAGTTTTGCGCTGCTATCCTTGCTTTGCAAACCGAATCAAAATTTGCAAAAGCTTACGAAGAAGGAATCAGCAAAAAAGATCATTGGGATTATGTGTATGAAGACACTATGACTTTAATCGCGCGTCTTCCCCGCATTGCCGCATACATCTATCGCCGCAAGTACAAGAACGGAGTGCATATTCAACCCGATGGAATGCTCGATTGGAGTGCCAACTTCGCACATATGCTTGGCTTCGACAATCAAAGCTTCGCAGAATTAATGCGCCTTTATCTCACCATCCACTCAGACCATGAAGGAGGAAACGTATCTGCACACGCTACACATCTTGTAGGTTCTGCATTGAGCGATCCTTATTATTCCTTCACGGCCGGTATGACGGGTCTTGCAGGTCCCTTACACGGCCTCGCTAATCAGGAAGTAATCCGTTGGATAGAAGAACTACAGGAAAAAATCGGAACGCAGGAACCTACTAAAGAACAGATTGCCGACTACATCAAACAAACACTTGCAGAAGGAAAAGTAGTACCAGGATACGGACACGCCGTTCTCCGCAAAACCGACGCTCGTTTTACCGCACAAATGGAGTTTGCAAAAACCCACTGCCCAGACGACTGTACCGTAAAAACAGTTTGGAATGTGTACGAGGTTGCTCCTGCAATTCTTGAAAGCACAGGCAAAATCAAAAACCCATGGCCAAACGTAGATGCACACTCAGGTGCATTGCTAAAGCATTATGGATTGGTAGAAGAAGATTTCTATACCGTACTCTTTGGCGTAAGCCGCTCACTTGGTGTATTAGCAAGTCTTTGCTGGGATCGCGCACTCGGTTTCCCGCTCGAGAGACCAAAGTCTATGACTACCGATTGGGTAAAGAAATTTGTAGCAGAAGGAACTAAAGTTGCGTAAGTAATTTATTATAACCACTAACAATTAGAGACGCACTTGTGGCGTCTCTGTTTTTAAAAAGAAAAAAACATAACTCAACATGAATAAAGGCCCCGTTTCCCAATTCATACAACACCACTACCGCCACTTCAATGCAGCAGCACTCGTAGATGCAGCCAAAGGATACGAAACCCACCTACTCGAAGACGGAAAAATGATGGTAACACTGGCCGGAGCCATGAGCACCGCCGAACTTGGCATATCGCTCGCCGAAATGATCCGCCAGGACAAAGTGCAAATAATAAGCTGCACAGGTGCAAACCTCGAAGAAGACATCATGAACCTCGTAGCACACTCCCACTACAAGCGCGTACCCAACTACCGCGATCTCGGCCCACAAGAAGAGTGGGATCTTCTCGAACAAGGCTACAACCGCGTCACCGACACCTGCATACCCGAAGAAGAAGCATTTCGCCGCATACAAAAACACATACACAAACTATGGAAAGATGCCAACGACAAAGGCGAAAGCTACTTTCCACACCAGTACATGTACCAACTCCTCCTAAGCGGCGTAATGAAAGAACACTACGAAATACCCGTAGAGCATAGCTGGATGATAGCCGCCGCCGAAAAAAACCTCCCCATCATAGTACCCGGCTGGGAAGACAGCACCATGGGAAACATCTTCGCATCCTACTGCATAAAAGGCGAACTAAAATCCACCACCATGAAAAGCGGCATAGACTACATGGTATGGCTTGCCGACTGGTACCGCGCCAACTGCGCCGGCAAAGGCATCGGCTTCTTCCAGATAGGTGGCGGCATAGCAGGCGACTTCCCTATATGCGTCGTCCCCATGCTCTACCAAGACCTCGAAATGCACGACATACCCTTCTGGAGCTACTTCTGCCAAATCAGCGACTCCACCACCTCCTACGGCTCCTACAGCGGCGCAGTGCCCAACGAAAAAATAACCTGGGGAAAGCTCGATATCACCACCCCAAAGTACATTATAGAAAGCGATGCAACCATAGTAGCGCCGCTCATATTTGCCTACCTGCTGGGCTGGTAACTGTTCTTTTTCACGCAGAGAGCACGGAGAGGTTTCACGCAGAGCGCACAGAGAGGAAGAGGACACGGAGAAGGATTATTTTAGAAACTCTGCGCCTCCTTCACTCCGTGTACTCTGTGTGAAATAACACACTATTATTTTTTTGTCCCTGCTTGAGGGAATGCTATTGAAGTTTGTCATCCTGAGCTTGTCGAAGGACGGCGTTGCACCATTCATCGCAGTTGCTACTATGAGGCAGAAGCGGGGCGCTTCAGTATAATGGGTCTAAGCGAGACGCTTAGACCAGTTGGGTGTAATCAACGAATCTCATAACCATGACACTTAGCCCAAACCATTGTTCTAATAATTGCACCTCGCTCATTGAAGGTTTTTACTGTGTCGTTGGGGCACCCATCCTTATGTTTTCCAGTTTCTATTAGTTTGTTCTTCTTAAATTTTCGATACGGACCATTCTTTTCACCGTTAGAATATCTACATTTTTCGGTAGTCTCTCCATAATATTCAACCCATTCCCCTTCTTTTTCGCCATTTCGATAATTTCCCTCTCCTTTTTTCTTCCCCTCATGAAATTCAACACACCTTCCTTGTCGCATTTCTCTTTCATGATCAAACTCATACATTTCAATTAGTTCCTTTTCATTGTTATAGCGCTTAACCATGCCAATCGGCTTATTTTCTCGAACTTCAAACTCTTTCCACTTGACACCATTCTTTGCATAAAACTGAACCCAGCCATTTATTTTGTTATTCCTCATTGGGTAGATTTCTTTCACTTCTCCTGTACTATAACGCACAACTTTTTGATTCAGTGGCTGTCCCTTTACTAAGAAGGATAACAAAGTCAAAATAACAGATAGCACTTGCTTCATAAACTGATTTTTTCTTTGTCGCTCATCTGGTCTAAGCGTCCGCTTTCAATCACTCTAAACATCGAACAAATATACAAACCGAAGCAGGCATTTACAAGGGTTGGCGGATGGCACAACGCAGTGAAGCGAGATGGAGGGGTAATGAATTGGTGAAAGTTGCTGGCGGACATATTTGCGTTGCCTCACAGCCTAATGAATTCCAGCATTTCCTCTGTGCCGAAAGTCTGCACTACCCTATCTACATGTGTATCGGTTAGCACTACTTGCCCAAAGTTTTCACCCCGGATAATGCGCAGCAGCGCCTCCATTCGGCTTTGGTCGAGCTTTTCAAAAATATCGTCGAGGAGTAAGATGGGTAGGTAGTTGAGCTTTTTAGCGAGGTAAGCGTATTGTGCGAGTTTTAGAGCAAATAGGTAGCTCTTTTTTTGCCCCTGCGAGCCAAATTGTTTCAGGTCTGTTTCATTGAAGGAAAAGAGGAGATCGTCTTTATGAATGCCTCTTAGGGTGCGTTGCAATCGGAGGTCGTGCTGAAAGGATTCGTGTAGCCAGGGAAGCAGGGGTTGCCGGTGCAAATCGGAGTGGTAAGCTACATTAATGGTTTCTCTACCCGATGATAGCTTGCGATAAAAATCTTCGAGCAATGGGGTGAATGTTTCGATAAAAGTTTTTCTGTGGGTGTAAATATATTGGCTGTGGGTGGCTAACTGAGTGTTGTAGTATTCGAGTTCTGCATCGTTGGGCGGTGGGTTGGTGGTGTGAATTTTCAGCCAGGCATTTCGTTGTAAAAGCACGCGTTGGTAGTGCATGAGGCTTTCAAGATATTGTTTGTCCACCTGCCCGAGAATACCGTCCATCCATTTCCTGCGAATCTCACTTCCGCTATTAATAATTTCCAGATCGTCAGGGGCTATCATTACGGCAGCATATTTTCCGATATGGTCTGTGAGTTTTTCGTATTCTACAGCATTGGCAGCAATTTCTTTCTTGCCATTCTTCCATTTAAAACTGATTACTTCTACCCGCTCATCATTTTTTGAAAAAACACCTTCTACTTTAAACCCGTCGCACCCTTTCTTTACACTGTTTTGCTGGGTAGAAGAAAAATAGCTTTTGGTGTAGCAGAGGTAATAAATAGCATCGAGCAAATTGGTTTTGCCGCTGCCATTGGCTCCGGTAATGCAGGTAATAGGAGCAACAAAATCGAAAGATGACGAAGTATAGTTCCTAAACTGTATGAGTGTTATTTTCTTTATCGTATTCAAGTGCGGCGGAACGAACGAAAGTTTTTATATTTTCGCACAAATTTAGAAAAACCGTGCAGACTCCATTCGGAAAGGAAACGTATTTATACTGGTATGAGATAATGCTGTTGCTGCGTCGCTTTGAAGAGAAAGCAGGACAGTTATATGGAATGCAGAAAATCCGTGGATTTTGCCATTTGTACATTGGTCAGGAAGCAGTAGCTGCTGGAATGATGACGGCAATCCGCGATGATGATAATGTAATCACAGCTTATCGCGATCATGGATTAGCAATCGCAAAAGGAATTACTGCCAACGAGTGTATGGCGGAGCTTTATGGAAAGGCAACAGGTTGCACAAAAGGGAAAGGCGGCTCGATGCACTTTTTTTCTAAGGAAAAACGATTTTTTGGCGGACATGGTATTGTAGGCGGGCAAATTGGTTTGGGTGCAGGCATTGCATTTGCCGACCAATATTTGAACAACGACCGTGCAACCATTTGTCTGTTTGGAGATGGCGCTGCCCGTCAGGGAATTTTGCATGAGTCTTTCAACATGGCTATGCTTTGGAACCTGCCTGTAGTTTTTATTTGTGAAAACAACCACTACGCTATGGGCACTTCTGTATCGCGCACATCGAAGGTGTTGGATATTTATCGTCTTGCAGATGCTTACGACATGCCTGCTGATTCAGTAGATGGAATGAGTTGCGAGGAAGTACACAAAGCCATAGAACGAGCCGTAAAGCGTGCGAGAGAAAAAGGTGGACCTACTTTCCTCGAAATAAAAACATACCGTTACCGTGGGCACTCGATGAGCGACCCGGCAAAGTACCGCACAAAAGAAGAACTGGAAGAGTACAAAGAAAAAGATCCCATCAATCAGGTACTGAAAACAATAATGAACAATAAATGGGCTACGGAAGAACAGATAGAGGCAATAAATGAAAAAGTGCGCGGCGAGGTAGAAGAATGTGTGCGCTTCGCGGAAGAGAGTCCTTATCCTGATGACAGTGAAATGTATAAGGATATTTATGTTGAAGACGACTATCCTTACATCATGGATTAAATTTCAAATTACAATTACAAATTCCAAACTATTTTTACTTCTTAATTCCGAATTCTATTTTATAAAATGGCAAATACCGTAAGAAACAAACCTGGTACAGAACGCATAACCACTATTGAAGAAACCAACCCGCTTGAAACAATTCAGGATAAATACGAGCAAAATAAAAAACGCATCAACACTGCCATTTTTGTTGTTCTTGCAGCAGTAATAGGTTTTTTCGCTTATCAGAAATTTATTAAAGAGCCTAAAGAAACTAAAGCATCAAACGCTATATCTTATGCACAAATGTATTTTGCGCAAGACTCCGTAAATAAGGCATTGAATGGTGACGGACAACACCAGGGTTTTCTACAGATCATTAAGAAATATGGTGGTACAAAAGCCGGAAACCTGGCTCAATACTATGCAGGTATCTCCTTCCTCCAAATGAACGATCCTAAAAATGCCATCAAACACCTTAAAGAATTTGACGCACAAGGCACCAACGTGCAGTATGTAGCCTACGGCGCACTTGGCGATGCGTACATGGAAAACAACAACGTAAAAGAAGGTATTGAATACTACAACAAAGCTGCTGCTAATAAAGATGACAATCTCATAACTCCCATATATCTCTACCGCGCTGCAATGGCTTATGAAATGAACAACCAGGCCGATAAAGCAAAAGAAAATTACAAGCGCATACGCGACGAATATCCACTAAGTATGCAAGCACGTGAAATAGACAAGCACCTTGCTCGCTTAGGAGTGCTGGACTAAACATAGGAAACTAAAGAAATCTAAAAAGGTAAGAAGCACAAAAGCTTTTTACCTTTTTTTTTGAGCCAATTTCCGCTTTGAGGTTGATAATCTTCTTCCATACAGCTTTCATTATTACCTTTTATTTTTGCGGCTTATGGCACAATCTCAGAACAGTGAATCTCTCTTCAATACTCACTCTTTACAAGCACTATCAAACGCAAAGCTTGCTGTTGTTTACACCGAATGGAATGATAAAATAGTTGCAGAACAAATAAGGGGTTGTGAGAGAATTGTCCAACAGTTCATTGCCACGATTGTTGAGAAGATTGCGGTACCTGGCAGCTTCGAATTACCTTTTGGTTGCCGTAGTTTATGGAATTATTATGAATCGCAAAGCGCAGCATTACGTCCCGAAGCTATTATAGCGTTTGGTGCCGTGATAAGAGGGGGCACACCTCACTTCGAATATGTATGTAAAGCAGTAACAGAAGGCATCACCCAACTGAATCTTACGCTCCCTATCCCCGTAATTTTTGGTGTCCTTACTTTAGATAATGAAACCCAAGCCTGGGAACGCCTCGGCGGGGTACACGGACATAAAGGTGAGGAGGCTGCTTTAACCGCTCTGAAAATGATACAGATTTGTAGAAGGGGTGAGCAGTGAGCGGTAAGAAGTAAAAGGGTAAAGGGATAAAAAGGTTAAGTTTTTCAGTTACCTCGTTTTGGTTTTCTTTTAAGAGATTAACTTTACCACCTTGAAAAAAATTCAACTTCGCAACTAACGTCTTCACAATCTCCTCAAATGAAAGTACAACTTTTCATACCCTGCTTTGTAGATCAGCTTTATCCTGAAACGGGAATGAATATGGTGAAGGTGTTAGAAAAAGTGGGTTGCACTGTGACTTACAACCCAAAGCAAACTTGCTGCGGACAGCCAGGCTACAACGCCGGATATGGTGATGAGGCAAAGGTGGTAGGAAAGAAATTTTTGAACGACATGAATGGTGAGGGTTTTATTGTAGCACCAAGCGGCTCGTGTGTGGGCTATGTTCGTAATTATTATGAGAAACTATTTGAGAATAGCTCCGAACACAACTTAAGCAATAGGGTATCTGGTAATATTTATGAGTTTACAGAATTTCTAACCAAGATTTTAAATGTAGAACACTTAGGTGCAAAGCTGAGTGGTAAAGCTACCTATCATGATGCGTGCGGTGCTTTGCGGGAATGTGGTATTAAAGAAGGTCCACGAAAACTATTGCAAAATGTAAAGGGACTGGATCTTCTGGAAATGAAAGAAAGTGAAACCTGCTGCGGATTTGGAGGAACATTTTCCGTGAAATTCGAACCTATATCAATTGGCATGGCGCAAACAAAGGTGATGAGTGCTTTGGAAACCGGCGCGCAATACATGATCTCTACAGATGTAAGCTGCATGATGCACTTGCAAGGCTATATAGACCAGTACAACTACCCCATAAAAACGATGCACATTGCAGATGTGCTGGCAAGTGGCTGGTAAAATATTTTCTAACCTTTTGTGATGCGAATGGCAATTTTTTCGCCTTGCTTTCTGGTGAGGAGGTGATGGTAGCAGATGGCCATTTCATCTAGGAGAGAGGCAGAGTCGCTTCCTCCAAAATCATGACATTCGGCATAGCCAAGATCACGCGCAATGAGTTTCGCAATTTCTTTAGCTTTCAGATTGTCTCCTGCAAGAAACATATTGATAGCATCATTTTTTGCTTGCTTTGGTGAAGGACTAAAACCCGCAGCATTGAAGCATTTTACAAGATAAGGTGAACCAGTAATTGCCTTAATAGCGCTGAGAGAATTGAGGTAATTTGTACTATTGGGACTGTTCATGTAGCTGATGTCAATTATCACTTTCTTCCGAACATCATCAAGCAAATAGGCTGCTTCTCTAACATTATCAGGTGTGGTGGCCATAATAATAATGTCTGCATTGGGTGCTACATCGGCAATGGTAGCTACCAAAATATTATCGAACTGCTGTGTGAGGAGTTCAAGCTTTTCAACTTCATTTTCATTGGTTCCTATAAAAATCCGATGTCCCGCAAATGCCAATCCCTGGGCGAGGGTTACTGTAGTTGCCTCATTGCCTATAATGGCAATGTCCATTCTGGCGAAAGCTTTATAACTCATTGTGAAACTTAGATGGCTAATGATGTTTTAAGGTAGTGCAACGGATAAAAGTGTTGTGTGAAATGGTTGCCTTACCATCCAAAATTGCGACTGCAAATCCAAATAAACAACAGCGTAAATCAGTGTGCGGGTAGGGCTTTCAGCGGGTTATTTTGTGGAGAACAATAATGCTTTGATGTGCATAAGAGGTACGAATGCTCAATTAATTTTTATTAAAGAATAATTAAGTTGTAAATGACGACTATCATCTTAATAAAACAAAAAGGATGGCAAACACCACCCTTCTGTTCCTTCTTTTTCGACGGAGGTTTAAGCCAGTGTAGCTTCGAGCGTTATTTCGCAGTTGTATGCTTTTGATACTGGGCAGTTTGCTTTTGCATCTTCTGCACATTCCTGAAATTTTGCTGCATCAATGCCTGGCACGGTGGCACGTACTATCAATTCGCTTTTGGCGATAGCGCCATTTTCGAGCGAGATGTGGCAATCGGTGTGGATCTCTTCTGCGGTGAAGCCTGCGGCCTGCAATACAAAAGATAATTTCATAGAGAAACAACCTGCGTGTGCGGCTGCCATTAGCTCTTCGGGGTTGGTGCCTGTGCCGTTTTCGAAGCGGGTGGTGTAGGAGTATTGGGCATTGTCTAATACGCCGCTTTGTGTTTTCATAGTGCCGGTTCCTTCTTTGCCGGTGCCTTTCCATACTGCTGTTGCATTACGTTTCATAAGTCTTATTGTTTTGGTTTAATACAGGGGGTAAAGGTAGGTGAAATGGTGGGGCTATTCTGCGAATGGAGTTATGTATATTTGGGTTGAGTATAACCTTAAAAGGCTCTAAAGATGTCAATTGAATATGGGTTCGCTAAATTTTGGAAAAGATACTGCTGAAGACAAGTATGCTTCTTTTCTGTCTGAATATAAAGAATATATGGATGATGACTTATCAATTCCCAAAGCGCAACGTGTTGCAACATCTGCATGGCACTTAATTGATTGGGCATTCGAGAATGATAAGTGTAAACATAATTTTACCGATTTAAGTAATTTCAGAGAAGCATTATATCCAAGATGCGCATCATTAAAAATAATGCATGACTTAGCTACTGCGACAAAACACTTAACTGTCAGCAAGCCGAAAGCTGATATAAGAGATACACGGAAGCATGCCGGAACATTTTCAGCAGCAGACTTTAGTGATGACTTTGATATACCGCGTCTGGAGATTGAGAAGAGTGATGGCAAAAGATTAAGTTTTCGACGAGAGATGGAAACAGTTCTAAATTTCTGGAAGAGTTACTTTAATTACTAAAAGACGAAGACTACCCACACATGGTAGCCGTAGCAGAGTGCCACTGAAAAACACCAAAGTCTTTTGAGCTCTTTTTACTTCCTAAGAAGTAAAAAAACCACTCTTTGCAGGGTGGTTTTTCTTATTTGAAAATTGGTTGTTACTACTTCTTCGCTGCTTTTGCTTCTTCAGTTTCGGCTTGGCGAAGGGCGCGGGTGGTGACTACGGAGGCGACGGGTATGCGTGGGGAGTTCATTACTTCCATATTGTCTGCGATTACGTCTTGTACGCGGACGTTTTCACCAATTTGAAGTTTGTCTATGGGTACTTCTATTGCTTCTTTGAGGTGCTTGGGGTAGGTGCGGACTTTTAGTGTTTTAAGCTTTGGGACGAAGCGTCCACCTGCTTTTACGCCTTCTGCTGTGCCGGTGAATTTTAGGGGTAGTTCTGCTATGATTTTGCGTTCGTCATTTAGTTCTAATAGGTCTACGTGGTTGAGTTCGTCGGTTACTACGTCGAATTGGAGATCTTTTAGGATGCAGCGGTGTGTTTTTCCTTCTACGGTTACTTCTGCGAGCTGAAACTCGGGTGTGTAAACGAGGGTGCGGAATGCGATTTGGGGGGCTGCGAAGTGAATGTTTTCTGCGCCATAGATAACGCCTGGTACCATGCCTTCAGAGCGAAGTTGGCGCGTAGCTTTTTTGCCAAGTTCGGTTCTGGTTGTTCCTTCAATTTTTACGCTTTTCATTTTTTTTGTTTTTTGTTTTCAGCGCCGGTTGAAATATCCGTCGAACATCCGGGTCGTTGAAAACTGATTTTAAAAGATTGCCCTTTTTAGGGGACGGATTTTGTTGTATAAACAGTGTTTAATTTGATAATGACCCAATTTGATAATTTGATTATGACCCAAATTACGTAATGACCAAATAACTTAATTACTCAATATTTCAATTACCAAATCATCAAATTATCAAATTACTTCCTTCTTCCGTGTACAAACAAAGAGCTTATTGATTTGTTTTCAAAAGTATTGCGGATGGCTACTGCAAAAAGTTCTGCCGAGGGTAATACTTTTATTTTAGGGCTTTGCTTGCGGAGTGGTATTGGATCGCACACTACCAGTTCTTCGAGCAAAGATTTTTCGACATTTTCATAAGCGTTGCCACTCAATACGGGATGGGTACAAAATGCCCTGACCGATAGCGCTCCTTTTTCCGTTAACACTTGTGCAGCCTTGCTAAGGGTGCCTGCGGTATCGCAGATGTCGTCAATAAGAACTACGTTTTTCCCCTTCACTTCTCCTATCACTGTCATCTCTGCTACTTCGTTTGCTCGTTTTCTTTGCTTGTCGCAAATGACCATATCAAGCTCAAAATACTTGGCTACTTCGCGCACACGATTGGTACTTCCTACGTCGGGGGACGCGAAGATAAGGTTTTCGATCTTCAGGTTGTCAATATATGGGATGAAAATTGCAAGGCTTTCAAGGTGATCTAAGGGAATATCGAAGAAGCCTTGTATCTGCGGTGCGTGCAAATCCATTGTGATAACACGGTCGGCACCGGCAGTGGTGAGCAGATTTGCGACAAGTTTTGAAGCAATAGAAACACGGGGCTTGTCTTTCCGATCCTGACGTGCAAAACCATAGTAAGGGATGACGGCAGTGATGTAACCGGCAGAGGCTCTTCTGGCGGCATCTATCATCATTAGCAATTCCATCAAATTGTCGGACGGTGCAAATGTTGACTGAACGAGAAAAACATAATCTCCGCGTATGCTTTCCTGATAAACGGGCTGAAATTCGCCATCGCTAAACTTTGGGATGTCAAGTTTGCCTAATTTTTTCCCGAATGATTTTGCAATTTTCTCAGCAAGGTACTGTGAGTTGGTACCTGAGAAGATTTTTACAGATGGCTGCATGTAATTATGGAAATGGACTGCAAAGTTATTCAAAGACGGGGGTTGTCAAAACAGAAATTCCTTATAGTGCCCGCTTTTTAAAAAACACATTCATACCGATGGGCTGCACCCATCGTTAGTAAATTTCGCCCTTTCAGGGCTTATTTTCAGCGAAAAAATTGCGATGCACTCCATTTAGGATTATCGGCTATCTCTAAGTATTTTTAAACTATTCAGCATGTATTTTGTTAGAGCCACTATGTTTTCAAAAACCTTGATTTTGTTTTGCTTATGCTTTTTTATTTTCGCACAGGCGCGGGCGCAACAAACTCTTGTGGGTGTGAGACAAGGTGTGGGCATGTGGTTTACAAAAAACCGGATAGGACAAGGTTCGCTTAAATATGCGCCTGGCAATCATTTTACGTGGAATAAGGAAATCTTTTTTAGAAAAAATCTGACTAAAGATTTCACTGCTGAAGTAAGTTTTGGCACCTACGAAATGCAATATGAGAAGGAAGTGAAAAATGAAGTTGCTACAACGTATTCAAGCCATCGGTCAAATTTTTTAGAAACGACCATTTTGGTTCAGTATGATGTAACCTATCCGCTTATTTCCTACTTTTTTCCGAAGCTAACGGGCATGAAGAGCTTTCTGGGCTTTTCTCTAATACCCCGAATTTCGTTTGATAGAATGGCTACCCGCACTGAGTTTGACAGCGGACCTATCGTTTCTGATTTTTATAAAGGGAATGACGTTGCTTTATTTGTAGGTATGCACTATACTCATGTCATACCCATTAGCAAGCGCATCAGCATTTCATCGGCTCTAAGTTTTAAGATGCAACCGTTTGATAAGTACCTGAGAGATGAGGGAAATTTTCACGAACCTAACCGACATATTTCTTTGATGACAGGAGTGCTTTACCAATTGCGCTAACGCCAACAATCATCATGATAGCATTTTGTTAATTTACGATAGTAAAGCTATTATTTTCTAATTTTCGTAAATAGATTTGTCGCATGGCAAGCTCCCTAAAAAAGTTTCAGGAAATACTCAAGTATGAAAAGGAAGAGATTAGCTCCATTTATTTCTATGCCATTCTTATGGGGCTGTTGCAATTGTCAGTGCCGTTGGGTATTCAATCCATTATCAGCTTTGTGTTAGGTGGCTCTATTTCCACGTCTATTGTTTTACTAATCATTTTTGTAGTTGTAGGAGTGTTGATTAATGGTAAGCTTCATGTGAACCAAATGAAAATCATTGAGAAGATTCAGCAACAGTTATTTGTGCGCTATTCTTTTCAGTACGCCCACTCTATTCCCAAACTTGATCTTAGAAATGCAGACAGCTATTACCTGCCCGAACTTGTGAATCGCTTTTTCGATACTATTTCGCTACAAAAAGGCATCTCGAAAATTTTGCTGGAAGTACCCGCTGCAATGTTGCAAATGATATTTGGGCTAATTCTGCTTTCCTTCTATCATCCAGTGTTTATTTTATTTGGTGCGCTGTTAATGCTTGTTGTGTTTATGATTTTGCGTTTCTCTGGCCGTCGTGGATTTCAAACCAGTCTTGAAGAAAGCACGCACAAGTATAAAGTGGCAGCCTATCTTCAGGAACTTGCACGAGCAGTGATCTCTTTCAAATTTTCTAAAAACGGTTCTCTTCATCTTCAAAAAACGGACGGATATGTGCAGCGCTATTTACAATCACGCACAGAGCATTTCAAGATTTTGCTGTTTCAATATTGGACGCTTATTGGATTTAAAGTAGCTATTACCGCGGCCATGTTGATTGTAGGGGCTGTATTGCTAGTGAATCAGCAATTGAATATCGGGCAGTTTATTGCAGCAGAAATCGTAATTATCATGGTGATCAACTCGGTGGAAAAATTGGTGTTGAACCTGGAGCAGGTATATGATGTGATGACCTCGCTGGAGAAAATAAGTAAGTTGACCGATAAAAAAAAGGAAGAAGAAAGTCATCAGCAATTAGATGCTTCAAATGGAATTTCCTTAAGTCTGAAAGATGTTTCGTTTGGTTTTACAGATGATAAGTCTGTGCTAAAAAATATTTCCCTCGAACTGAAAGCGGGAGAGAAAGTATGTGTAATGGGAGTGCATAGTGCGGGCAAATCCACATTGCTTCGTTTTCTAACCGGTAGTTACCGTCCGTATCAGGGTAGCTTCTCCATCAATGGCTTGTCGGCTAACAGTTACGATGTTCGTTCACTTCGCGCTCATACCGGCATCGTTTTGTACCAGCAGGAAATATTTGAAGGTACATTGCTGGAAAATATTCTGATGAATAGCGACACATCGCGGCTTGCAGAGGTACAACAACTCGCTGCTATTGTTGGTTTGCAAAATTTTATAGAACATAGCCCCGAAGGATACGATATGCAGGTAAAAAACAATGGACAACACCTGGCTGGGAAAATCGTGAAGAAAATTCTTTTGTTACGCGCTTTGGTAAATCAGCCCAAACTTTTGCTACTGGAAGAACCCTGGACAGGATTGGAAACTGAAGATGCGACTCGCATAAAAAACTACCTACTGCACGAAACAAAAGAAATCACTACTGTGCTTATCAGCAATGATGAAACGGTGGCAGCGGCTTGTGACAAAGTTGTGTTTCTCGAAAATGGAATAATAAAAGCAGCAGGTACCTGGCAAGAAGTAAATCAGCTTATCTCCTAAAACATGAAAGAAGTACAAGAAATCG
>CALMWT010000165.1 GCA_937870855.1 uncultured Taibaiella sp. | reverse complement strand
AGATAACAGATAACCACCCGGCAAATCATACCGGGTACAGAATCCGGCTTACAGGCTTGTGTAGTTGTTTTGGTTAAATGATGCGAGTGCCTGGTATCGTCCCCGGCGCTCTTTTTTTTATAGTTGTGAGTAATTTAGAAACCTTTTAGTGCCTCACATCTGGAAATAATGAACAGACTATTTGCGCTATAAGTCACCCTGAGCGATTCCAGTTTTATTACTAACAAAGCCTTCAGCAATCCTTTCAGTCACTAAATCACTAACAAACTGCATCCTCTTAGTGCAGCATGATCCATTCGCCCCAACACCTCAAACTTGCCATCAGTGTGAACAATACCAATATCTTCCGTTGCAATAAATGCACAGCTTTCTACGTTCGCCAGGTCAATAATATTCAGGCAGCCATTTCCTGTTTTTTGTGTTTCTAAAGGATCATTGATGTCTCTTACCAAAACTTTCATTGAAGGCGTAGGTTCTAAAATTCCATTGCCCATTGCGTAAGCCTGCGAAAGCAGTTCCGTCATTCCATACTCCGAGTGTATTGCACGCAAACCCCATTGCTTTTTTAAGAAATCATGGACTTCTTTCCGTGTCAGTTCTTTTCCTCTGCCCTTCATTCCACCGGTTTCCATAACGGTTGTATGTTTCATTTGAAAAGGAAAGGCTTCAGCAAAATCAAGCAATGCAAACGTTACTCCAAGTAAGATTACTGGTTGCTTTAGTTGTTCAAGATGTTGAATCGTATTCTTTAGTTCTTTCCATTCGTTCAAATAAAATCCGTTAGCAGGGTGTCCACTTTGCTCCATCAGCACTTTTGCCATGTGGACAAGCGAGGCATTTTGCCGTTCAAGGTAAGAGGGCAATAACGCAAGGATCGCATATTGAGAAACGTCTTTGTAAAAAGCTTTGAAACCTTTAAGAAGTGAAGAAGAATAAAGTATTTTATTGAATACAAAGTGTTTACTTGTCAGTTCACCGGTTGTGCCGCTGCTTTCGAAAATGAGTGAAGGTTCTTTTTTATGGTTAGCAACAACTTTGTGGGTTTTGAAAAATGAGATCGGGAGAAATGGAATTTGCTCAATAATCTTTATTGTAGCCGGATCAATTCGCAGTGCATCGGCGTAGTGGCGGTAAATTTTGTTCTCTTCATATTGATAGCGGAAAAGCGCCAATGCAATATCATCGAAGTTTTCAGCGTTTAGTTTATCAATATATTGTGAGTCTGCCGCTTCAAAATTGTACATGTGTTTCTCTAACTTTGATAATATGCGATCGTTACTATTTGTTGCAATTATTTCAATGGGTTTTATAGCTTGTAACAAGGAAAATTCCAAGGGGAATAATCCTCCGCAAATTAGCTTTATCTCCTTAAGTCCTGAAGAGTTTAAAAATGGAACGCAAACCGATACGATAAGGATCAACTTTGAATTTAGCGATAAAGATGGCGATGTAGGAAGCACCGGAGAAATAAATGAAGCACCAAACGTTATCATTCGTCAGACTTATGATAGCAGCAGCGGAGAAGCTAAGTTGCCCATAATTCCGCCAGGTTTTCAAGATCCTGAAAATGGAATAAAAGGCACTGCCAGCATAGCCATACCCGCAATATTTTATACGCTTGACTCCACGCACTTGCAAACAGGCGACACTTTTCATTTCGAAATCCAAATAAAAGACAAAGCGGGAAATCTGAGCAATTCCATTACAACTTCTGATGTGTACATCAAACCCTAAAAAGGATTAAGTTTTCCTTTCTTCAGCTTGATCTTAAAATCTTCGAAGCTATCCGTGCCGCGAATGTCAATTCTCTTTATTTCATAAATATCCTTTGCAGGAATTTCAGAAATACTGTTGCCAATTCGGAAGGCTGCTTCAATAGATTGTTCGCGCATCCAATTTTTCAATTCATCAAAGGTTGCTTTCTCCTTTGGTCGTCCTCCATAAGGGTAGGCTATGGAACGATGTAATTCTATACCATCGGATTGAAAAATTGTAATTGTCTTTTGAATAGCTTCTTTGATAACGGGAACAGGTGTGGTTTTAAAATTTTCATGATGAAAACCGTGCATTGCGAGCTGCACTATTTGCGGGTCTAACAGACGTAATTCCTCCACATTCATTTTCCGGTCGAGTGGATTTTCCGCCTGGATATTTCCTTCCAAAGAATCGCCGATAATAAAAAACGTAGCAGTAAAACCAAACTTTTTTAAAAGAGGATAAGCATAAGTCAAATTGTTCTGGTAGCCATCATCGAAGGTTATTAGAATATACTTTTTAGCAACAGGAGTTTTTCCCCTACATAGTTGAATATAATGTGACAGCGACAACGTTTCATACCCTTCCGATTTTAAGTAGGTAAATTGTTCTTCCAGTTGCTGTGGGGTTTGTGTAATTCTATCATGAAGGTTAGGCCAGATTCTATGGTACATTAAAACAGGAATCCCTTTCTTTGAAGGTAAGAGCCAGTGAAAATTCATTCCGTCGCTTTGAGGTACAAAAAAAGGTTTTTCGGCCGAAAAATATTCTCATAAATGCCACATGCTTTCTGATAGGGTTTTTATAACACCGCTTTATCAGTGTAGCGTCTGTAATTCCGTTATATTGCACTTACCTGCTTAAACGTTTTCATGAATCACTACGATTGGCTTTTATCCAAGCTTGATGCATTTGTAAGAAAGTATTACGCTAATCAACTTATCCGTGGATCTATCATCCTGTTGATCTGTTTGTTGCTTTATATACTTACCGTTAGCGTCAGCGAATACTATCTCTATTTACCGGTGTGGTTGCGTATTGCACTTGTGTCCGTATTTGTGTTGTTTGCGGCATCTGCCTTTGTCATTTGGATAGCAATTCCGTTATCAAAAATGGCGCGTTTAGGAAAGGTAATTTCCCATGAGCAGGCTGCATCAATTGTTGGTAAACATTTTCCAGAGATCAGTGACAAGCTTTTGAATATTCTACAATTAAAGAAGCAATCCGACAGCCAATCGAGCCGTGATTTGATTGAAGCAAGTATTGATCAGAAAGCAAGTCAGATAGCTGTTGTGCCTATCACTGCTGCAATTGATTTTTCTAAAAACAGAAGGTTGCTTCCTTACCTACTTCCTTTGGTTGCGGTTGCCATCGTTATCATGATTTTTTCTCCGAGCATTTTTATAGATGCTTCTGAAAGATTACTACAACCAACCCGCACTTTTGAAAAGCCTGCTCCATTTAAGTTTGTGGTGAAGACATCGCCATTACAAGCCATTCGCAATTCAGATTTTATACTTAAAGTTTCGGTAGAAGGAAATGCGTTGCCCTCCGAAATGTTTTTATCAATTGGTGGCGACCAGTTGCCTATGCAATCTACTGACAAGAGCAATTTTCAATACACTTTCAAAAATGTAACCGAACCAATTCAGTTCCGCCTTTTTGCCGCAGGTTTTTATTCGCAGCCCTACACCATAAAGTTGGTGCAGAAGCCAGTTTTGAAAGCATTTAAAATGCAAATAGACTATCTTGATTATACTGGTAAAAGAGACGAGGTGCGCACAAGTCTTGGTGACATGACTGTTCCTGCGGGTACAGTGGTACGTTGGGGATTTGTTGCCGAACATACCGACGGTGCATTTTTTCGCTTTGGCAGTTCTTCTCCCATAAAAATGACGGGCAACACAATGATGTACGGTCACAGTGCGCGGTTCCTGAATGATACAAGCTACACCATTTCACTTCGTAACAATCAGTCTGCCTTTGAAGAAAACTATGAATATGGCGTGCAGGTAGTTCAAGACCAGTATCCTGTAATTCAGTTGCAGGAATTCAGAGATACCGTTTCTGGAAAACAGATTTTACTGAATGGGACTGCCGGAGACGATTATGGCATAACCCGCGTTCTTTTTCATTATCAACTCCTCAGCGACAATAATCAAATACTATCTTCTAAATCAATTCCGCTCAAAATAAATGCTGGCGCATTGACCAATTTTCAGCACTATTTCGATGTGCAGATACTTAACCTTCAGCCGGGTCAAAAGCTAAATTATTTTATTGAAGCCTGGGACAATGATGGTGTACACGGCAGCAAAGCAAGCCGCAGTGAGGTAATGAGCTACATAATGTTTAACGCCGATCAGTTGGACTCAGCAATAAATGCAAACGCCGAACAGATTAATTCAGGATTGAGCAATAGCGCACAGCAAACAAAAAAAATGCAGAGCGAGCTTCGTGAAATGCAAAGCAAAATGCTGCAAAGCGATAAACTTGATTGGGAACAGCAGCAATCTTTGCAAGACCTTGCCCAAAGACAAGAGCAAATGCTGCAGCAATTGGAGCAAACGAAAAAACGCTTTGAAGAACAAATTCAACAAAGCCAGCAAAAAGAATTTAGTGAAGACATAAGGGAGAAACAGGATGAAATAAAAAAGCAGATGGATAACCTTATGAACAACGAACTGAAGGAGCAGATGAAAAAACTTCAGGAGTTGCTGGCTAAGTTGAATAAGGAAAATGCTTTTCAAACCATGAAGCAACTTGAGCAGGAGAACAAATTGTTCAACATGGATCTTGAGCGAATGAAAGAGTTGATGAAAAATCTGGAGATGCAAATGCGCATGGAAGACATGGCCAACAAAATGGACAAGCTTGCGCAACAACAACTTGATTTGAAAAAAGAAACTGATCAAAATAAAAAGGACAACAACGAGCTAAGTAAGGAACAGCAAGATTTGAAAAAGGAACTTGACAAAGCTCTGAAAGACGACATGAAGGAAATGAAAGACCTGAATAGATGCAACAAAAACAGGATCTTTCTGACATGCAAAAAAGCGCGGGTGATGCACAGCAAAATATGCAGCAAAGCCAGCAACAGCTTCAGCAAAATCAAAAAAGTAAAGCAAGTCAATCTCAAAGTAAGGCTGCACAAAACTTACAGCAAATGGCTACCGCAATGCGCAGTGCAGCAGGCGGAATGGACATGCAGCAAATAGAAATGGACATTCGGGCTGTGCGCCAGATACTTACTAATCTTATGCGGTTGTCTTTCGACCAAGAGCAGTTGATGAAAAAGGTACAAACCACATCTACATCTTCGCAGGCATTTATCAATAATCAACACGAGCAAAGCAGACTACATTCAAATTCTCAAATGATTCGCGATAGCCTTTTTGTTTTAAGCAAGAGACTTTTTAAGCTCGCAGCAACGGTGAATAAGGAAACTTCAGAGCTTGAGAAAAACATGCAGTATGCAAAGGAAAATCTTGAAGCGCGTAGAATTGGAGATGCAGCCACCAAGCAACAATTTGTAATGACAAGGACCAACAATCTGGCGCTTATGCTGAATGAAATGCTTGGCAACCTTATGCAGATGCAAAGTCAGGCTATGAAAAGCCAGCAGCAGGGTAGTTGTAGTAAGCCGGGTGGGTCAATGCCTAAGCCTGGGGCGGGTCAGGAAATGAGTGACATCATCACCAAACAACAGCAACTTGGAAATGCCATGCAGCAAATGCAAAATGCACAGCAGCGCAGAGAAGGGCAGGGACAGGAAGGAAAGCAAGGA
>CALMWT010000164.1 GCA_937870855.1 uncultured Taibaiella sp. | reverse complement strand
ACTATCCGGCCGCCGTTGCGTCGCACCCTTGTACATTCCGTTTTGGCAGCAAAACCGTCTCTGAACGCCGCGAAGCCGTCTCCGAATGCCGCGACCTCATCTCCCAACCTCCGGAACACGTCTCTCAATCGCCGGAACGCGTCTCTCAGCCACCGGAAGACACCTCTCAACCACCGGAACACGTCTCTCAATTGCCGGAAGGCATCTCTCAGTTGCCGGACGAGGGTGAGGTTTCCACAAAAAAGCCCCCGATAATGAGGGCTAACCATTTAACATTGAATTTTCTCTACCCGTTTCTCATGCCGCCCACCTTCAAAAACGGTGTTGATAAAAGTTTCGACCATAGCTTTCGCAACATCTAACGAAATAAAGCGCGCAGGAATGCACAGCACATTAGCATTATTATGCTGGCGGGCAAGCGATGCAAGTTCTTCGTTCCAGCAAAGCGCCGCGCGCACACCTGCGTGTTTGTTGGCGGTGATGCACACGCCATTGCCGCTGCCGCAAATAAGGATGCCAAATGCCGCTTTTCCTTCCGCCACATGGGTGGCTACGGGGTGCGCAAAGTCGGGATAGTCAACACTATCGGTGCTGTAAGTTCCTTTGTCATCTACCTTCCAGCCCACGGCTTCCAGTTGTTTTTTCACTGCTTCTTTATAGTCGAAGCCTGCGTGGTCGGCACCTATTGCTACGGCAAGTTGTTTATCGAAATGATTCATTAATATCTGTTTAAAAGTTCTTTTCTTTTTCGCTCCTTCACGGCTCGCTCGCTAATGGCGATGCCGGCTTCATACAAAATTACCAGCGGTATGGTTACAATCCATATAGAAAGCCAGTCGGGGGGGGTAATGATGGCAGAAAGAATAAGGATGATGATGAAGGCGTATTTGCGTTTTTCGCGCATTAGTGCGGGCGTTATCAACCCTATTTTAGAAAGGAAAAATACAAGCACCGGCAGCTCAAATACCAGCCCCATGCCTAGCACCAGATCGCTCATAGTATCGTAGTAGTTAACGATGGTAATGATGTTTTTGAACTGGGGAGAAAGCTGGTAGTTGGCGAAGAAATTGATGGTAAACGGCGCAATAATGAAATAAGCAAACGCCACTCCCATAAAGAACAGCAGCGAACTCCAGAACACAATGCCCCGCGCGTATTGCAACTCGTTTTGTGTGAGTGCGGGCTTTATAAACCGCCAAAACTCCCAGAATACATAAGGGAATGAAATGATGAACCCAATCATGAAGGAGGAGGAGAAGCTCATCATAAACTGGCCGCTAAGCTCTGTGTTTTGAAACATTAGTTGCAAATCGCCCAGGCACAGTGCGTCAGTTCCTATCATATTTCCCACGCTGCACAGCCATCCATACGACACGAAATCGGCACGGGCAGGCCCCAGAATGATGTAAGTAAAAACCCATTCGATATTGAAAAAGACGAAAATAGAAGCGATAGCTATAACGGAAATGCCGCGAATAAGATGCCAGCGCAGCTCTTCGATATGATCGGTAAAAGCCATTTCGGCCTTTGTGCTGGTGTTTCTTTTTCTTAAAAATGAATCAATAAAGCCCACAGTAGTGTATTGCCGGGGCAAAGTTAGGTATTTGCAACCCTTAATGTAGGGTGGATAATAGAGGAGATAAGTGTGGTTGGCACAATGTATGGATGCTTTAACACTACTTTATTGTGTGTGGCTACACGCATATTCATTTTAATCCGTCAATTTTGCCGCAGATTTTTTTTAATGAGACAAATGAAGGTTCTAAGTTTTTTATTGCCGTTTATGGTGGCCCTGCCATTAGGTTTATACGCACAGCCTGCTGCGGGAAAAATCACTGCGAAAATTGTAGATGCGAAAAACAAGCCTGTAGCCTACGCAACAGTAACGCTGCTGAAACAAGATTCCACAGTAGTGAATGGCGATCTTACAAAAGAAGATGGATCATTTGCTATAGAACCAACCGGATTAGGAAGTTTCTTACTGCGCATCAATATCATTGGTTTTCAGGAGCGATATCTTGATAAGATAGAAGTTACAGAAAGCGCTCCTGAATTAAAACTTGGAAAAATATCTATCAATGCCACCTCACAAACCTTAAATGAAGTGCAGATAACCGGCGAACGTGCCGCTATGGAACTGAGCGTTGATAAAAAAGTGTTTAATGTAGAGCGGAATATTACTTCGTCGGGTGGCAGCGCTACAGATGTTTTGAAAAATGTTCCTTCCATTTCGGTAGATATAGATGGTGGTGTTTCTTTAAGAGGAAAGGAAACAACTTTATTGATAGACGGCAAACCTGCAACCTTATTGGGTGGCGATATTGCTTCTGCTTTGCAAAGTCTTCCGGCATCAAGCATTCAGAGCGTAGAGGTAATTACCAATCCATCGGCAAAGTTTGATGCGCAAGGCATGTCGGGCATCATCAACATCATAACTAAAAAAGACAATCGCTTTGGCATAAACGGAAGCGCATCAGTAGGTGCAGGCACCCGCGATAAATACAATGCCTCTGTAGGTCTTAACCTGCGCAACAATAGGTGGAATGTATTCTTCAACTCCAACTGGCGAAACAACAGAAGTTACCAGCGTACAAGAAATGAAAGGAGAACGTTGGATGGGCTTCTTACAAGTGGCAGCTATGAAGACAATTTGCGCACACACGGCGGGTGGTTCAATACAATAGGGGCAGAATATACCATCAATAGCAAAAGCACAATCATGCTCACACAAAACCTCAACCAAATGCTTTGGGGAAATGAAGGGAACACTTTATACACTTACAACCGCAATGATTTCATTGATTCATCAACAGTGCGCAGCTCAAATAATTTAGGCGCGCCGTTGTCGAGTTCTACCTCGCTCGACTATAAATACAAGTTTTCAAAACCCAAAAGAGAACTAAGTACGAACGCAACATTTGCACACACCTGGGTGAACCGCGATCAGGAATTTTTTACCAATAAGTACGACTCATTTGAAAGCCCGGTGGGAAATACCGTTGTGCAAAGAGCGCCTGGTGGAGGAACCAATACGAGCCTGAATTTACAAGCAGACTTTACAACACCTTTTTTAACCAAAGAAGGAAAATTAGATGCCGGATGGAAATCGCAATTGTTTTGGTTTGAGAGCAACAACAAAGCAGAAATTGACCGGAATGATGGGGCTGGTTTCGTGTCTGATCCTGTGTTGCAAAATGATTATGAATACACACAGCAAATTCATGCAGCCTATGTGAGTTACAGCGATCAAAAAGGAAAACTTGGTTATCAGGCGGGTTTGAGATTAGAGTCTTCGCGTTACGAAGGAACATCGTCTCGTCTCATTTCAAATGCCAAATACAGCAATGAATTTCTAAACCTTTTTCCTTCTGCATTTGTTTCTTATAAACTTCCGAAAGACCAGGCTGTTTATTTGTCTTATACAAGACGCACCAATCGTCCGCACTTTTTTCAAATGATGCCCTACATAGATGTCTCCAACCCCATGGACACTAGTTCGGGCAACCCTGATCTTGTACCAGAATTCATCCACAATACGGAACTCAATTTTAGCAAGCAATCTAAAAAAGGACACACATTTATTGTCAGCGCGTACTATCAATACACCGAAAACATGATTGATCGCATTCGTACATTCTATGATGATGGAACCAGTTTTTCACGGCCGCAAAATCTCAACAAAGGAGTTACCTATGGCACTGAATTGACGGGGAGGCTTATGCTTTTACCCATCTGGAATGCAACAGTGAACTTCAATTTTTTCCGAAACGAGATTTATGGAAATACGGTAACGAATTCACTCAACAACACAGGCACAAGCTGGTTTACAAAACTAAATACGGATGTGCGCTTGCCCTACAATTTTTCTTTGCAATTAAATGGCACTTACGAAGCGCCAAAAGTTGCTGCTCAGGGAAAAGTAGAAGATGTTTACTGGCTTGATATTGCCATTCGGAAATCGCTTTGGAGCAACAAGGCAAATATTGTTCTCAATATTTCCGATATATTTAACACACGGAAGTACACTACAAATTATGATCTGGACTTTGCCCGCCAATCTATTTATCGCAACAGGGAAACGCAAATTGGAAACCTCACATTTACCTATCGCTTTGGCAAGTCTGAAATGAAAAGTAATAGCCGACGTGGCAGAGAACAAGGCGGTCCGCAAATCAAAGACCGTGATAATTTAAAACAAGGAGATAGTGAGGGCGGATTTTAAAAGCGGTATCATTTTTGGTTTGTACACAACGCTTAAACAGTTTTTATGAACAGAATAAAGTTTGTTTTTATTGCTCTGATACTTGCAACGTCTATCAATGCAGATGCACAAACCGTTAGAGATCTTTGGAACAGTGTGAAGAAAAATACCTCTGGAGGAAGTAATACAACCGGCACGTCGCTTAATAATATCAGCAATCAGGAAATTGTGAGCGCGCTGCGTGAGGCTTTACAAGTAGGAGCGAAAAATGCCTCTGGAAAACTTTCTGCGCAAAATGGATATTTCGGCAATCAGCTTGTAAAAATTCTTCTTCCCCCTGAAGCAAAAAAAGTAGAAAATGCACTGCGTCAGGTTGGGATGAATGATCTTGTTGACAAAACAATTCTTTCCATGAACCGCGCTGCAGAAGATGCCGCAGTGAAAGCAGCCCCCATTTTCATCAACGCCATTACCACTATGTCTATTCAAGACGGAGTAAACATTGTAAAAGGAGGCAACGGAGCAGCAACTAATTATCTAAAATCGCGCACTACCGCCGAGCTTACAAATGCGTTTCGCCCGGTGATTCAAAATTCTTTAAACAAACTTAATGTAGCCTCTTACTGGAACCAGTTGTTTACTTTTTACAACAGGCTTCCTACCACTTTCAATAAAATAAATCCAGACCTTACAGCCTACGTTACAGAGCGGGCATTAAGTGGTCTTTTCGTTACCATTTCAGAAGAAGAAAATAAGATTCGCACCAATCCCACAGCACGGGTAACAGACCTTTTGAAGAAAGTGTTTGGAGCAAAGTAATACGTGTTATAGAGAAAGAGGAAATAGGAATAAAACCCTATATTGCATATTCGATTTTTTAGATAGATACGGTCCTATTATACTAAAATGGATGAGGTTATGACTACAGAAGTTAGCAACGCAGAGGCATTGAAACAGTTGTGGAGCAATGCAGATTTACCCGGAAAAGATTTTTTTGAACTGAAAGACAATGGAGATTTAGTTCTGAAAAAAACCAGTTCGCACCCTGAGCGTATTATTGCATCTCTTACACCTGAAAATTTTTCGGCGCTTACAAAAGCTTTAGCGGACAAATTTCCTGAAGTAGAAGGAAGATTGAACGAACTACAAACTGAGTGGACTACAACCGAGGACAAGCTAAAGTTGATGGGTAAAGTTTCCCGCTTCAAGGAATATTTGCTTCATACCAATGCCATCGGAAATTTCGATGCACTCCACACTCAGATAGCTGCGTGGGAAAAAGAAGTTGCAGCTCTAATTGAAGATAATTACACGAAGAAATTGGCAGTTGCGGAGCAGGCGGAACAAATTTCCTCAGAAGGCCGGAACTGGAAGGAAACCACACAAACCCTGAAAGATCTCGCAGAGCAGTGGAAACATATTGGCTATGTAGAAAGGCATCGTAATGATGAATTGTGGAATCGCTTTGAAGCAGCAAAACAGAAATTCTTTGATCGCAAACGACAACACCACGATGACAGTGAAAAAGAAATGCTTCAGAACCTGGATCTGAAAATGGAAGTTGTGGAAAAAGCAGAGTCTTTGACGGCATCAGAAGAATGGAAAAACACAACAGAAGGCTTTCGCCAACTCATGGATCAATGGAAATCTATTGGGCATACCTGGAATGAGAAGAACGAAGAATTGTGGAATCGTTTTATGCTTGCCAAGAATTCATTTTTTGAAAGAAAGAATGCTCATTTTGAAGTGATACGAGCTGAGCAGGAAATTAACTACAATAAGAAAGTTGCGCTACTGGAAAAGGCAGAAGCTTTAAAGGATAGCAAAGACTGGACAAAGACTACCAATGCCTATGTAGCATTGATGGAAGAATGGAAATCCATAGGTCGTGTACCTACCGATAAGGCCGATGAACTTTGGAATAAACTTCATGCAGCAAAAGATCATTTCTTCGCTAATAAAAGACAGCACACCGAAACGCTTCGGGTTACACTGGAAGATAATTATGCTCAGAAATTGTCGCTTGCAAAACGTGCTGAAGAATTAAAAAATTCAACACAATGGCGCGAGACTACCGAGGAAATGAATGAGCTATTTGCAGAATGGAAAAAGATTGGCCCCGTGCCACGCGAACACGGCGACACACTTTGGGAACAATTTATAGCGGCACGAAAGCATTTCTTCAATAGAAAAGATGCAGACAGAGATAAACGCAAGCAACACTTTGAACGGAAAATGCACGAGAAGGAAGAGCGGTCGAAAAACTTTTTGGTAGAGTTAGAAAATGAACTCAAAGAAGAAGTGGAAAAACTTGCTGATTTTAGAATAGCGTTGGAAAATGTAACACCCGGAAATAAAGAGAAAGAACTACGCGCACATCTTGAAAAACTTATAAAAGGTTGCGAGCAAAAGATTACTCACAAAGAACAAATGATTGCGGATATAAAGAAACAAGCCATGGAAATGGAAGCAAAGAAGAACAACGACGCTGACAATAACAAACCAGAGCAGACGACTTCTTAGGTTGCAAATTTATTCATCAAAAGCTATTAGAGAGGCTGTTCATAGTTTTTGAGCAGCCTCTCTTTTTTTGCATAGCTTTTTATCAACAAAAATGCCCGCCTTTTACGACGAGCATTTCAATAGTAAGCAAGGTTTTCTTTTGGTTTTTATTATTGCTGTGTTGCAGTGTAAACTACATCTGTAGAATACAAACCGGCAGGGTA
>CALMWT010000163.1 GCA_937870855.1 uncultured Taibaiella sp. | reverse complement strand
AGCAGTTTCAGACGTTGCTGGGGGTGACGGGGAGCGGCAAGACGTTTACGATGGCGAATGTGATGGCGCAGGTGCAGCGGCCTACGTTGGTGCTGACGCATAATAAGACGTTGGTGGCGCAGTTGTATGGGGAGTTTCGGCAGTTTTTTCCGGAGAATGCGGTGGAGTATTTTGTGAGTTATTACGATTACTACCAGCCGGAGGCTTATATACCTACGAGTGATACTTATATTGAGAAGGATCTTTCGATAAATGAGGAGTTGGAGAAGCTTCGGCTGCGGACTACGAGTAGTTTGCTGAGTGGGCGGCGGGATATAGTGGTGGTGGCGAGTGTGTCGTGCATATATGGTATTGGCAACCCTACGGAGTATGCGAATAGTATTATAAGGTTTAACAGGGGGGATAGGGTGCCGAGGAATAGTTTTCTTCATGGGTTGGTGAATTCGTTGTATAACCGGAGTCAGGGGGAGTTTGGGCGTGGTACATTTAGGGTGAAGGGTGATACGGTGGATGTGAACTTGCCTTATGTGGACTATGGGTATAGGATTACGTTTTTTGGGGATGAGATAGAGGAGATTGAGAGTTTTGAGGTGGATACGGGTAAGCGGATAATGCCGATGGAGAACGCTGCAATCTTTCCGGCGAATCTTTACCTGGCACCGAGGAGCCAGATGGCGCAGATTATACACGAGATACAGGATGAGATGTTTGCACAGGTGGAGTATTTTAAGAGTATTGGGAAGCCATTGGAAGCGCAGAGGATAAAGGAAAGGGTGCAGTATGATGTGGAGATGATACAGGAGCTTGGGTATTGTAATGGTATTGAGAACTACTCGCGTTTTTTGGATAGAAGAAAGCCGGGTACGCGGCCGTTTTGTTTGATAGATTATTTTCCGAAAGATTTTTTGTTGATGGTGGATGAGAGCCATGTTACCATACCGCAGATAAGTGGGATGTATGGTGGTGATAGAAGCAGAAAGTTGAACCTGGTGGATTTTGGATTCAGATTGCCAAGTGCGTTGGATAATAGGCCACTGAATTTTCAAGAGTTTGAGACGATGCTGAACCAGGTGATATTCGTGAGCGCTACGCCGGGCAGGTATGAGTTGGATCAGAGCGAAGGTGTGGTAACAGAGCAAGTGGTGAGACCTACAGGACTACTCGATCCGCCAATAGAGATAAGACCGAGCATTAATCAGATAGATGATTTGCTGGATGAGATAGATAAGAGAGTGAAAAGGGAACATCGGGTGTTGGTAACAACGCTCACCAAACGCATGGCAGAGGAGTTGGATAAATATCTGAAGCGTATCAACATTCGTTCTAAATACATACACTCGGAGGTAGATACTCTGGAAAGGGTAGAGATACTGAGGGATTTAAGATTGGGGAATATAGATGTATTGGTGGGTGTGAACTTATTGAGAGAAGGACTCGACTTGCCGGAAGTATCGTTGATGGCAATATTGGATGCAGATAAGGAAGGGTTTCTGAGAGATGAACGGTCATTGACTCAGATGGCTGGTCGTGCAGCAAGAAATGTGGAAGGCTTAGTAATCTTCTACGCCGATAAGATGACGGAAAGTATGCAGCGCACCATAGATGAAACAAACAGAAGACGAGACAAACAGCTTAAATATAATGCAGAGCATGGCATCATACCGCAAACTATATTCCGCACGAAGGAGCAGATTATGAAGCAGACCTCTGTGCTGGATATAAAAGGCTATGATGAAAAGAATAAGTATGCAGTAGATGATGCGGTAACGATGATGGCAGCAGAAGATGAAGTGAGTTATAAATCGGCAGCGCAATTGGATAAGCTCATCGCTCAAATAAAAAAGACAATGGAGAAAGCAGCAAAAGATTTAGACTTTATGGAAGCCGCGAGATTGAGAGATAAAATGTTGCAATTGCAGAAAGAAAAAGAAGCGATGAAGTGATTTTTTTTCAGCAAGCGGAAATAAGATTTTATATTTGGCACCTTGCAGGGGAATTAGCTCAGCTGGCTAGAGCGCTTGCATGGCATGCAAGAGGTCATCGGTTCGACTCCGTTATTCTCCACAGCTTTAAATCGCCTTCGGGCGATTTTTGCATTACAGCAAAAGACTGCATCTTATCTCCTGACAATACTTGGTAACTTTACGAAAACCTTTCTACTATGTGGCAGCAAATTCTTACTTACTTCTACATCCGCAAGCGCAATCCAAACGATCCTAAAAACATTGATCTCAAATTGATGCATGGCATGAACCGTATATCATTGTTCGTATTTATTATTGCAATTATCACAATGATAGTCCGGTTACTTAGAGGCTAACGAAATTATCTCTGCAGCCGCGGTATCAGAGGCGTGTGTATCTCCCAATTTATGCCACAGCGTTTCGTAATCGGCCATCAGTTCCTTTCGATGTGCTTCGCTATTTAGGAGTTTGTCTAATTCTTCTTTCAGTTTCACTTCATTCAAGTCGTGTTGAATAAGTTCCGCAACTACTGGTTTATCCATTATCAGATTTACCAACGATATGTACTTAATTTTCACCAGCTTTTTTGCCAACCAGTAGGAAATAGGATTTCCCTTATAGCATACCACCTGCGGTATTCCGAAAAGTGCTGTTTCTAAAGTTGCTGTACCACTTGTTACCAAAGCCGCAGCCGATTGTTTTAGAAGATTGTACGTTTGATTTTTGGCAAGTATTACCTCTTCCTCTCCTATCCATGTTTTATAAACTTCATCGGGCATTGAAGGTGCCTGCGCAATCACAAACTGATATTTAGGATAGTGCTTCACCATTTTTAGCATCTCGTGGAGCTTCACATTTATTTCCTGTTTTCTGCTGCCGGGTAGTAATGCAATTACAGGTTTGTCTGATATCTTTTTTGTGGGAACATTATTTTTTTCATGGCTCACAACTTCTATGAGCGGATGCCCAACATAAGTGACTTTATAATTCCATTTTTTATAAAAATCTTTTTCGAAAGGCAATATCACAAGCATCTTGTCAACATCGCGCTTAAGTTTTTTCACCCTACCCTCTTTCCATGCCCACACTTGCGGAGAAATGTAGTACACGATTTTTATGCCCTTTAATTTTGCCCATTCGGCAATGCGCATGTTGAATCCGGGATAGTCAATCAATACCAATACATCGGGTTTGTACCTGAGAATATCCTCCTTGCAAAACTTGATATTAGCCAGTATCGTCCCAAGATGCTTTATCACTTCCACAAAACCCATATAGGCAAGGTCACGATAATGCTTTACAAGCGTGGCACCTGCTGCTTCCATCTTGTCGCCTCCCCAACAGCGGATAACCGCCCTCGGATCCTGCTTGTGCAGTGCCTTAATAAGATTACCCCCGTGCAAGTCGCCGCTTGCCTCACCTGCAATGATGTAATATTTCATTTCCGATACAAAGGTTGCAAAATACAGTATTATCAATGGTGTCACTGTAATGCTCAACAAATAGGCGATAGTAAAAATGACCACATCCATCAGCAAGATTTTGTTTGTTTTGATTTGCCGCTTTGTGCTGATTGCACCATTGTAATTACCTTCACTGGGTAGAAGAAGGATAGCCTAACCATCGGCAAATATCTGTCGGCAGTAAGTATTACTCGTAAGTTAAATAGTTGTGCATGTTATTAGCAGTTCTTTCAGGTTTTATTGCAGCTTCTTTTGTTCCGTTCTTTGGCAAACTATTGCGCAGCAAATGGTCGTTTGTTATGACAGCGCTGCCGCTAAGTTTGTTCATCTATTTTCTTTCTTTTATTGAGTCGGTATCGCAGGGGCACACGTCTTTGCTATCGTATAGCTGGGTGCCTTCGGCAGGTATTAATTTCAATTTTTTAGTTGACGGTTTGTCGCTGCTTTTTGCACTGATGATAACGGGTATAGGCTCTCTGGTTTTTTTATATACTTCCGCCTATATGAAGGGCGATGCCTACCTCGACAGGTTTTATGGATACCTGTGTCTGTTTATGGGCGCTATGCTGGGCATGGTGCTGTCCGACAATATCTTTACGCTCTTTGTATTTTGGGAACTTACCAGCATCAGCTCTTTCTTTTTAATCGGGTACAATAACGAGAACAAAGAGTCGCGCAAATCGGCATTGATAGCACTTGCAATCACGGGTCTTGGTGGCTTCTTTTTGCTGGCTGCATTCGCCCTCATGGGCAACATAGCGGGCACGTATTCTATAAGCGAAATGATTGGTTCGGCAGCCGTTTTGAAAGAACACGGGCTGTATTTGCTTATTATCATTTTTCTTTTTCTTGCTGCTTTCTCCAAGTCGGCGCAGTACCCGCTTCACTTTTGGCTGCCCGGCGCTATGAAGGCACCCACGCCGGTTTCCACCTACCTGCATTCGGCTACGATGGTGAAGGCCGGCATTTATTTGCTGGCGCGGTTTACACCCGTATTAGGCGATGTACCGGTATGGAATAATACATTGATGATTGTTGGTGGCTTCACGATGTTGTATGCTGCTTTCCATTCCATTTTTAGAAAAGACTTGAAAGAAATTCTTGCTTATTCCACTATTTCCGCCCTGGGTATGTTGGTGTTTTTAATAGGATTGGGCACAGCAGAAGCACTGCTCGCCGCGACGGTTTTCATCATTGTTCATGCCTTGTACAAGGCAACTTTGTTTTTGATAACGGGAATAATAGACTATGAAACCGGTACGAGAGACATAAGCAAACTGGCGGGACTTAGAAAGGTAATGATGCCGGTGGCGATTGCCGGTTTGCTGGCTATGTTATCCAATTCGGGCATACCACCCAGCTTTGGTTTTGTGGGCAAAGATTTAATTTATGGATCTACACTTGGCTCGGAAGTAGCTGCTGCGGCATTAACGGCGGTTACGGTGTTTACAAATATTCTGCTGCTGTATGCC
>CALMWT010000162.1 GCA_937870855.1 uncultured Taibaiella sp. | reverse complement strand
GTCCCAATGACCTTTCTAATTGGGAAAGCGTTCCTTTTTCCACAGTGTCTGTTTCGGTTAATTCCATAAGTGCGGGTAATGGCTTCGATGTAATCGCTTATCCGAATCCTGTAAAAGATGTTTTGCGGATAGAGATCAGCGGCGAGATGAAAGGAAAAGGCAAAGCAATACTTTATGATCTTTCAGGTAAAATGCTAAGACAAATAGAACTTAAAGATGCAACCGGTGAATTGAACATGAGCGATCTTGCGCAGGGCATGTACTTACTGAAATACAGAGATGATGAAAGTGCAGCAGCAATGAGAGTGCAGAAATTATAAGAACAAAGTTTTTTGAAAATATGAAACCGTCCCAGAAAAGGGGCGGTTTTCTTATTATTTTTTAATGCAGAAATTAATTACTGTGTTCTTTTTAGTACTCGTAGAAAACTCCTAACTTGGAAATGCTTAGAAGACTTGCCCTGAGCAATCAATCTTCCATACAGGGGATAGCCGAAAACCTATTTAGAGTAGGCAACTCAAACCATGAAAAATGAAAAAACGTTTATCTTATTCTGTATTGAGCACTTTTCTCTTGTTACTGGGATTAGTGTTCGAGTCCAAAGCACAGACAATGATGGCACTTCCTACACACGCCAGTGTTTACACAGGTTCTGCAAGAGGCTATTGGTTTGTTGCTCCTACTAATTTCACTATTACAGGCCTTCGTGTTCCATCCCAGGCGGGGACTGGACTTCAATATATTCATGTAATGAAGTGTCACGCACCTTTCCCTGTTGCATTCACTAGCCAGTCATCAAATTTTACTACACTTACCTATATTTCGGGTGCAACAAATGGAGCGATTCAAACAGTTTCAATTCCTGTTTCGGCGGGAGATACTATAGGAATTCTCGGAACTGCCGGCACTAGTAATTCATACGCTACAGGAGGCTTTATATCCAGTATCAATGGGTTTCCTGTTACATTGACCAGATTCGGCTATCAGGGTAATATTAATACCGGAGCCGCTCCAAGTTATTGGGGCGATGTTGCAGGGGCTACAAGTAGCATCTCTCGTGTTGAAATGTACTATTCTGTGGGTCCTCCATGCGATAGTACTAGTACACCATATGTTAGTGGCATCACCATGACGAATGCTAATTTTACATGGAATGCAGTAACTGGTTCGCAGGGTTATGAATATGCGATTACCACTACAGCTACACCCCCTTCATCAGGGACTACTATTTTCACCAATTCTTACAATGCAACAGGTCTTACCAATGGTACCAACTACTGGTTTCACGTAAGAAATAAATGCGCTTCTTCTAATTCATCATGGAAGACAAAAGCGTTTACTACTATTTTATGTCCCCCCATACCTTTAGCCAATGTCACGGTAAGTAGCATCACTACCATATCTGCCAACCTTAGCTGGACACCAGTAACAGGTTCGTTGGGTTATGAATATTCGTTTGGTACTTCTGCCACGCCTCCTGCATCGGGCACCACACAATCCACCACTACCTACAATGCTACCGGACTTACTCCCGGAACTACCTATTATCTTCATGTGAGAAACAAGTGTACCTCACCATCTAACTCTGTATGGACAACCCAAAGCTTTGTTACGCTTCCTTGTCCCTCTGCTGGCACGCCGTTGATTACTAATAACGTACCCGGCAGTGTAACTTTTACCTGGCCCGGCACAAGCACAGTAGGTGTGGCAAACTATCAATGGGCTGTGACTCCCACTGCGGCATTGCCTACATCCTGGAATACTACAAATGGTACTACGGCAACAGTTAATTCTCTAATCTCAGGATCATTTTACTACATACACGTTCGTTCCAATTGTACCAACACACAATCTGCTTACACGCCCTTACCGTTTCAAAATCCGTTTACTCCCTGTGCGCAGCCGAGTACGCTTTCTATCACCGCTGTAAATATGCACGGAGCAGACATCAAATGGACATCCTCTCCAAATGTGATTAATGGTTATCAATATGCACTTACCACAAGCGCCACTCCTCCTACTACAGGGCTTACGCTTACTTCTGACACGAGTTTTACAGCAACCAATCTTGTAGGTGGTCAGACATACTATTTCTATGTTCGCAGCCACTGTGGCACAAACAACGCGGTTCCGCCAGTTACTAACCTCAGCGTCTGGAAGATTGATTCTTTTACCACACCACTCATTTGTGGGGCTGCCAGCAGTGCTACTATTACAAATGTCACTTCCAACAGTGCAGATATTGTTTGGACAAAATACCCCGGCATTTATGGCTACGAGTATGTGATCAATTCAAGTGCAACGCCTCCACCCGCAAGTTTCAGCGGTGCAGCTATAAACTTTAATAATTTGGCTGCAGGTAATTTGTTTAGCGGTACTAATTACTATTTCCATTTGCGTATAAGATGCGACACGTTTAATTATTCTCCGTGGTCGAGCACACCGTTCAATACACAGAATATTTGCA
>CALMWT010000161.1 GCA_937870855.1 uncultured Taibaiella sp. | reverse complement strand
GGAATTGCTACCGGAAGAGCAATGTACGCGATAATGGCGCTGGGTGCAGAAGGTGTGCAGATAGGCAGCCGATTTGTGTGCAGTCCTGAAGCATCGAGCCATCAAAGTTTTAAAGAAGCTGTGATTGCTGCCAACGAAGGCGACACTATTCTTACCCTTAAAAAACTAACGCCGGTTCGCCTCATCAAAAATCAATTCTTTAAGCAAGTGCAGGAAGCCGAAGACAACTGCGCTACTAACGATGAACTTACCGATCTGCTTGGCAGGGCGCGCGCAAAGCGGGGCATGTTTGAAGGAGATATGAACGAAGGAGAACTGGAAATAGGACAAGTAAGTGGCTTCATAAATGAAATAAAACCCGCCGCCGAAATTGTTGCCGAAGTATGGAATGAGTTTAAAGGCACTGCCGCAAATCCTTTTTCTTTCTAAAAGGCAGTCGGCAGGCGGCTGAGGGTTACGCTATCGCAGCAGATGGGCTAATATCCTTCTATCAAAAAATTTTCTTCGGTTGTGGTAAGGTTCAAATCCACCTCTTCCATACCGGCAATGCCTTCTATTGAGCCTTTAATATGGGCTGCATTGAGCAATACTTTTTCCAGTTGTTTTTCGCGGCTTTTCCAAAGTTTTTCCATGGCATCGCGTTCTTTTTGTATCGAAAGTTTCATGCTCATAAATCCCTCGCGTATGGCTTTCCACTGCTCCGAAAATTCGTTGCTGGTGAGGTAGGTGTAAAGCATTTGCATTTTATCGCCCTTATTTTCCTGGCTTTTTGCTGCTGTGTGCACCTTTATGATAAGGTCGCGCAGCACGCAGGTCAGCGCCTTCACTTCCCCAAACGAGCAGATCCACACACCATCTTTTTCGCCAAAGCAATCCATGTCTTTGGGCATTGCCTGCGTCACTATCACGGCTACTTCGGCACCCAGGCTACGTGCATCGGCTTTTAGTTTTTCTATCCAGTCGGTTCCGAAGTTGGCGGTACGTTTGCTTTCGTAAATGATCTTGCCGCACTCCTGCCCAAAGTTGTTGCGCACGGTTTGAATGCAATCGGCCCCGCGCACCCCTTTGCCAACCTCGCTAATCACATCAATAGGGAAGGAATTTCGGAGAAGCGCCTCGAGGGCAAGCTCCTGCACTTCGCCCTGCATTTGCATAGAGCCTTGTTGTGCTTTTTTGCGTGCGTCTTCCAGGGCTTTTTGCTGCTGCTCAAATCTTATTTCCCACTCTTTTTGCTTCAACTGAAATTCGTTGAGCATGTTTTTTTCTTTTTCTTCATTCTGCTTTTTCAGTTCCTCGCTTATACGGTTTCGCTCTTCGCGTATCAGGCGTTGCTGTTCCAGTTCCATTTCTTGCTCTTTCCTCAAAAGCACTTCTTCTTTCTTTAAAAAAGCAAGTTCTTTTTCGCGGGCGGTGCGCAGTTGGTCTTCTCTTTCTTTGTTAGCATCTTCCAAAAACTTCAGTTTTGTTTCATAGTCGAAAGCTATTTTTTTGGTTATTTCTTCTTTAAGATTTTGGGAAAGCTTCGTGCGTTCTTCTTGAATCTTTTGAGTGAGTTCTTTTTCTTTTTCGGCTTTCAACTGGTCGAACTGTTGCTGAAACTGATTTTCTTTCTTAGAAAACTCATCTTCTTTTTTCTTTTGCCAATCCACCATTTGGTTGCGCAATTCTTTTTGTAGCTCATTGCGCAGGGCATCGGTAGGTTCAAACTGTGAGGTGCAATGAGGGCAAGTTATTTTGGTGGACATAGCGGCAAAGTTCTGATAAAATGAAAGTTACAAAGTTCGGGTTTATGATTAACGGCGGTGGTTAGTATTTTTGACCGCTCATGCGCCTTGTTGTATTGCTATTTGTTTTTGTGTTGTTGCGTTTTTGTGTAGATGCGCAGATACCGTCGCGTGCGCAAAATTTTTTCGACAAAGCAATGCGGCACGAAGCAAAAAAGGAACATGCTGCTGCGCGCGTGGCAATGGAAAAGGCATTGCAAGATTATCCCGCTTATGCCGAGGCGTATAGCATACTGGGCGCGTGGTATTTCCGCGATCGTCAGTTTCAGAAGTCGGTGGAAATTTTTCGAAAGGCTTATTTAACGCTTCCTACAAGGTCTAAATTGTTTGCCTATCCTTATGCCAAGAGCCTTATTTATAGCGGCAATCCAACGGAAGCGATCAATATCATAAATAATGCAGCATCAAATAGTGCGGAGTGGGAAAAACTACGGACGCAGGCTGTTTTTGTGCAGCGGGAAATGAAGAAAGTGTGGAAGGACACAGTATTCAATATGGGTTATGGCATCAATACACAAGATGCAGAAATGTTTCCCTGGATAAGCACGGACGAACGCTCGCTTTTTTTAACCAGAAGAAGGAACCTTGCTGATGAAGATTTTTATGTGGCAGTGATGGATACCTGCAATGAATGGTACAGCGCAGAAAATATGGGAAGTCCGCCGAATACCGCCAATCAGGAAGCAGCCCAAATGATATCGGCAGATGGGCACTACTTGTTTTTTATGCAGTGCGAAAACAGAAGTGAAAACGGCTGGACGGCAGGCGGTTGCGATTTGTATATGTCTTATCGCGCAGATAGTGTATGGTCAACCCCGCAAAGTTTTGGTGCAACAATCAATACTCCGGCTTACGAAGGAATGCCCTGTCTTTCACCCGATAACCGCGAACTTTATTTTGTAAGCAATCGGGAAGGTGGATATGGCGGAATGGATATTTGGGTTGCGCGTTTTGAAAATGGTTTTTGGCAAGTGCCGCGCAATCTGGGACCCAACATAAATACCGCAGCAAATGAGACCGCACCTTTTTTGCACATTGATAATAACACACTTTATTTTTCCAGTGATGGACATACTGGTTTTGGTGGTGCCGATCTGTTCGTGTCGCAGAAAATGACTGATACAACATTTGCGAAGCCAACCAATATGGGCTTACCTGTTAATTCCGCAGCAGATGAAACAAGTCTTTGTGTAAGTATTGATGGAAAGAATTTGTACTTCGCATCCGACCGTGATAGCATGGCTGGGAATTTCGACATCTACAAGATCAGAATGCCCGAAAAGCTACAACCCGTTCCGGTAAATATTGTGAGGGGATATGTTTATGATAGCCTCACCCATGCAAGATTGAACCACGCCAGCGTTTACATAAGAGATATTCATACCGGCCAGAATTTGTATCATTTCAATAGCAATCGCGGAGATGGAAGTTATATGATTACCTTGATAGCGGGTAAAAAGTATCTGGTACACACAGATCGTATTTCTTATCAGGATGGAAGCGATACAATTGATCTTTCCAATCGCCCATTGAAGGAAACTTATTATTACAACATTGCTTTACTGCCATCAGATTATGTAGCACCCGTCAATGATAGTTTGCTTTTCACTATCAATTTTCCTTTAGGAAGTCAGAAACTAAGCGACAGCGATAAGTTCTTAATTCAAGCTGCGGTAGCGCCGTGGCTATACGACATGGCAGGTGCAGTGTTTTTTGTAAACAGTTATACAGACAATACCGGTACACCAATGATTAATGAGCAACTCTCGTACATGCGCGCAGGACTGGTGTTGAAAGAACTGGAAGCACTTGGCATAGATGCTATGAACATTCGTGCTAAAGGTTGGGGTGAGGCTGATCCCATATCGTTGAACGATACAGAAGAGGGAAGAAACAGGAATAGAAGAGTGGAGGTGATTTTGAGAAGATAAATTTTTCGCAAGGAATACATCGAAGAGTAATGGCGGTAAAAAACGTATTGTGTGAAAATTTCACAACCAAACACGACTACAGTCACGCAGATTTACCCAACAACAGTTTTTAGGCTTTTTTTCTACTTTTACCACTGTTAAAACAGCATCATTCTACATGGCTCACCAATTGTTACAAGGAAAGAAAGGAATCATATTCGGCGCGCTCGACGAACGTTCTATTGCATGGAAAACAGCACAGCGTGTAGTGGCAGAAGGAGGGCAAATTATATTGTCGAACGCACCGATTGCCTTGCGAATGGGTAAGATCAATGAACTGGCAAAAGAATGTAATGCACAGGTAATTGCAGCCGATGCTACGTCGCTTACCGATCTTGAAACGTTGTTTGAAAAAAGCATAGATGCACTTGGTGGAAAGCTTGATTTTGTGCTACATTCAATTGGAATGTCGCCTAATGTGCGGAAAGGCATTTCTTATACGGACACCAACTACGATAATTTTTTAAAAACGCTTGATATTTCAGCTCTTTCATTGCATAAAGTTTTACAAACAGCAATGAAGCTTGACGCATTGAAGGAATGGAGTTCAGTTGTGGCACTTACTTACATTGCAGCACAGCGAACCTTCCCCGGATATAATGATATGGCTGAAGCAAAAGCTTTGATGGAAAGCATAGCGCGCAGTTTTGGTTACCATTATGGTTTTGCGAAAAAAGTTCGGGTCAACACAGTCTCTCAATCTCCAACTATTACCACTGCCGGTTCTGGTGTGAGTGGTTTCGACGCATTCTATCACTACGCTGATAAAATGTCTCCTTTAGGAAATGCAACTGCCGACCAATGCGCTGATTTTTGTACCATGATGTTCAGCGATTACACACGCATGGTTACGATGCAAAATCTTTTCCATGATGGAGGTTTTTCGTTCACCGGCGTAAGTCAGGGTTTGATAGAAGACATGCAAAAAGCATTTGCAGAAACCAACGCCTAATTCAATTCCCCTAACCGCAATAAAATTTTTCGTGTTACGTTTGATGTGTATGCAATGGATAAAACGGATAAGCTTATTGCTGTTTGCATGTAGTGCCAGCATAGTACAAGCCCAGGTAACCGGTGGCAGATTTGCAATGGAATTTTTGCGAATGCCCAACTCGCCGCATATTTCAGCGCTCGGCGGCATCAGTATTGCTAATCCTGAATCCGATATTTCCTTCGCCTTGCAAAATCCTGCGCTCATGCGTCCGGGTTTGCACAATCAACTTGGACTTAACTACAATAGTTATTACGCAGGCATCAAAGTGATGAACCTGAACTATGGCTACAATGTAGAAAAATTAAAGACTGCTTTTGTTTTTGGCATTCAGTATTTGAATTACGGCAGTTTTGAGCAAACCGACAATATCGGAAATCAGTTCGGAACATTTAAGGCTTCAGATTATGCAATCATCTTAGGCGCATCGAGGCAGTACAAAGAACGTTGGCGCTACGGTGCTTCTTTGAAATGGGCTAATTCTTCTTTGTTTGATAAACGTGCATCTGCTATTCTTGCAGACATTGGTATCTCTTATCACGATACTGCTAACCTCATAACCGTAGGAGTCGTTGCAAAAAATATTGGCTTCATGGTTCGGAAATACAATCCTTCCAATCCGTCAGAGCCTTTGCCATTCGATTTGCAAATAGGTATTTCAAAACGATTTAAACATCTACCTCTGCGCCTGATGGCCACAGCGCATCATTTGTACGAGTGGGATATTCGCTACAATAATCCGGCAGATGTAGAGACAACAAGCCTGTTCGGAAGTCAGGATACTTCAGGCGCTAACAAATCTTATTTCGTTGATAAACTATTTCGCCACTTGAATTTTGCCGCAGAGCTAACTCTTGGAAAACGCCTGACAGTAATTGCAGGGTATAATCATCTTCGCAGAGGTGAACTAAGCATAAAGGACAAACCTGCGCTTGCAGGGTTTTCTTTTGGCGCAAGTATTTATCTCAATAAGTTTCAGATTCACTACGCCCGTTCTTATTATCATGTCGCAGGGCCGTATAATGAGTTTGGGCTAAACTTTGCAATGAATAAACTCTTCAACGTTGGGAAAACCGGCGAGAAGATCAACTGGAATGCTGATTATGCGGATTGGCAATAGAATTTCGGTATAAAAGAAAAAGTCCCGCAAAGCGGGACTAATAATTTAAAGCGATTAAGAATTTTACATCTTCCAATCTTCAATGCTGCTATCTTCTTCAGCTACTATAGCCGGAAGTTCAGCGCCACCTTCAATGCCTTCATTTTCATGATCGTGATTGTAAGCATCAAAATCAAAATCAGGCATCAAGTCAGTTTTTACATAGCTGATTGTTTCGGTAAGAGCAGTTAAGAATTTATTGAAATCTTCTTTGTAAAGAAACATTTTATGTCTGTCGTATCCGTTATCGTCAAAGCGTTTTTTGCTTTCTGTGATGGTGATAAAATAGTCATTACCACGGGTTGAACGAACGTCGAAGAAATAGGTTCTTCTTTTGCCTGCTTTAATACGTTTGCTAAAAAGACTTTCGTTGTTTCGGTTATCGCTAAAATTTTTGTTGTCGTACGCCACAGCTCAAATGTTTAATTGTGTTTAAGGAACAAAATTAATATTGTAAATGAGTTATCCAAATTATTTTGCTTTAAAGCGTATAGTTTCAGCAGGTCATCATTGTGCCAATTATCCGATGCTACAAAACACCCTCCTTAATCTCATTCCAAAGGGCGCGATAGCAAGTGGCAGCATAACCTGAAGCTGCAAAAGTTTCCAAAGGCGCTCCATGCATTCCCATCTTTTCAATGTCCGATAAATAGGGAATGTAGTACTCGAAGAAGCGCTTGTCTTTATAAAGGTGCTGCATTATTTCGTTGTGCATTGTCTTGCGTATATCCACCATCGTGAAAAAGCACATCAACTTTTCGATACCAACCTCTTTGTCTTCAAAATATTTCTTCACTATTTCATAAGTGCGCAGGGAAAGTGTAGTTGGTATTACGGGCATCAGCACCGCATCAGATGCGTAGAAAATATTGTCGGCAAGAATTGAAAAACCAGGCGGGCAATCAATAAAAACAAAATCATAAACAGAATTGAGCGGGCGAAGCAGATTACTGATTTGTTTTTTCGATGCGCTATTTTCTTCTAATAAAATGTCCAGTTTTCTCGCAGAAATATCTGCGGGAATAATGTCGAGATTATCGTAGTTCGTCATTACGATTGCATCCTGCAAACTCATTTCACGGGTCACTATTTTTTTTGCGGTTGCTTTTCGTGGTGCGGTTGCATTGTAATAAAAACTGGCAGCACCTTGCGGATCAAGATCCCATAGCAAAGTTTTAAAGCCATCTTTCGCAGCCATGTAAGCGAAGTTGACGCAGGAAGCAGTTTTCCCAACACCACCTTTCAAGTTGTAAAGAGAAGCGATAAACATTCCTTAGATTTTTTATTTCACGCAAAGGCGCAGCGGCACCGTGTAGATTTAAAGCTAACAAAAATCACAATGTCGTGCGTTCCGCATCTGTTTTCTGAAACAAACTGACCTTGACATTTTGTAAATGCTTGCAAATAGACTGCAAACATCAAGCGATTATTTGTTGATAAATTAACTTGTAGAGTAATAATGTAAGTTATGCCAGTAAATAAAGCTGCACGGTTTCGCTTTGAGATTATTGATGAATGCCTCAGAAGCAGTTCAAGAAAATGGTCTAAGGCTGAGCTTTTGAAGTATGTAAATCGTCGGCTGGAATTGCATTTCGGGGAAGGCACGAACATTTCGGCCAGCCAACTGCGCTATGATATTGAGCATATGCAAACGGAATGCAGTGCTCCAATCGAAATGTACAAAGACGGTAAATCATTTTACTATCGTTATGAAGACCCACAATTCTCCATTAAGTCCATACCGATAGCAGAAAAGATATAATAAAGCTAAACGATGCCGTCCATCTGTTGCAGCAGACAAAAGGGTTTACACTTGCTGAAGATCTGGCGGCAATTGTGAAAAGAATAGAGAACCGCTACCGTTTTACTAATGTAGAAGAGCGCGCCATTATTTCTTTTGAAAGTTCGCCTGCGGTTCAGGGAGTTGAAAATCTGGAAGATATTTATCTCGCCATCGTCAGAAAGAAGGTGCTGAAACTTTGCTACAAAACATTTCGTTCGGCTACACCGTGTATATGGCATATTCATCCTTACCTCCTAAAAGAATATGCTCATCGCTGGTATTTGTTCGGATATGCGCAGGAAAAAGAAAATCCCGGTGTATTTGCGCTGGATAGAATGGAAGAAATAAAAGTATCACGGTTGGCGTATCGTGAGAATACATTTATCCACAGTGAAGATTATTTCCGTGATGTGATTGGCGTTACAGTATTTCCTAACCAGACTTTGGAAGAAATAGAATTGGTTTTCTCCCCGAAGATAAATCCATACATACTAACAAAACCGCTGCACCATTCGCAGGAGGTGCTTCATCATTGTGATGATGGCAGTCTGCATGTCAGATGTACGCTTATGATCAACCCTGAATTTATAAGCCTTTTACTTAGCTATGGCAGCGACGTACAGGTTTTAAAACCAAAATGTCTTGCGGACGAGATCAAAAAGATAGCAATTGCTTTGTTGGAGCATTATAAATAGTAACTAAGGAGCGCTTTGCACCCCTTAGTCTTTGTTTTTATTACATGCTTACCATCGTTGTGGAAGCAACTTTCTGAATCTCAGTTCTTCCTGAGGTGATCGTTTTTTCAAATGCTAATCGTTCTTTGTCACGAACTATAAGTTCATAACGGAAGTCCACATTTTTTGTAGCAACATTTACGGGCGTAATACCGAGTTTATCCCAATCTCCATGCAGTCTGGTAAAACTATTAATCGCCGTGCCGATGGGCTGGTCATCCACTTTTCCCATGTACCTTCCTACGATTTTCGCAAGCTGCAGGCTAATGTTTGCGACAAGATTAAAATTCACTGTGTCGGAAACAACGGAAGAGAGCGTGTCTATGAGATCTTTATACTCATTATCCTCTTTTACGGTCGTAAGAATGCTGCCTGTATTCCTCAGACGTTCCTTACACTTAATGATGGAAGAGACAATATGTACCTGATTTGGTGCATCCGCATCAATGCTATCGTTTTCCCAATAAAAAATCGTTTTATTGATAGGGAGAAATTCATTGTCTCCAACAGCGTGAAATCCGTTAAGGTCCATTATGCCGGCTAACTGATTGGCCACATCGCTTATTACCATAGTAAGGCAGTAAAGCCTGGCATTGCCTGGAAAGAACAGAAAGCGTGGGGTTCTGTTGTTGCGGATATATGGCGGCAGCATACGCAGCTCTATACCGGCAACATCACCGGAGTCGGGGATAAAATTTCGCTCGTCTTTAACCGACAGGTTAGCAGGTGTTACTGATGCTATGTGAGTGTTTAAAATTTTCGTAGTTCGTGGATCGTTGAATTGGATAGGCATGTGATAAATGTTTAAAGGTTTTACAAATCAGAAGGGTAGTATTTTGTATCTCTCTTTCAGAATATAAAGGAACTACAGATGATTGCAGTCTATGTGCATCAGTGATATCATCCATATACTTGTTGCCTTCCATGATGAAATAAAGAACATCAGAAAAATAGGCAAGCGTTTTTGCCTGCCTATTATCCTTTGGTTAGTCTTGTCAGGCTGACCGAGAATAGTTTTGAAATACTTGAGATTTGCATAAACGGACTTTTGTTTACATCCCCTATCCAAGAGGCGCTGCATTCTCGGTCAGCCTGAGGACACGAACCAGGGTGGAGTGTTCCTTTCCTTTTTAGACTGTAAAGGAACTATAGATGTTTGCAGTCTATGAGCATCAGTGATATCTGCTAAATCCTGGCTAAAAGATATTTATTCAGTAGATGAATTGAAGTACATGGTTATTCACCCATATGCTGTCTTGGACAAAACTTTCATTTACAATTACAGCTGCCAGAACCAATGATGAGTCTAAGTTCTTTTGTAGTACAGGCAAATAGTGTGATTTTACCTTGGGTATCGGTTTCTTTACACTTGCAATGCCCACAACCGAAATGCTAAATTGATAGTCAAATTCATTTTTGTAAAACTGCTCACGGTTAATTTTCGAAAATGAAAATTGCATCATGCACGTAACTGGCAAATCTCTTGCCAAGAGTTCGGCATGTTTCTCCTCCACAGTAAGAGATGCTTTATTTGCGAAATCAGCATTGATCAGAATTTGGTACTGCGATTTTTCTTTTGTTCCATTAAAATCGAAGTAACAATGTCGGTTCTCATCCTGCAGGTCATAAAATCCATATATCTTATCGCCCTCCGTGATGAGATAGAGACCATCAGAAAAATAGGCAAGCTTTTTTGCTCGCCTATCAATCTGGCAGTTGAGAAACAACATCAGCGTAAGCAATAATAATGTGTTCTTACAAACCTGTTTTTTTAAACTGTTCATAGTATGTTTTTAAGTTGTCAGCATATTCCGGATTCTCTGATTGCCATTCAGAGCCATTGTATTTTTCAGCTACGAGTGTCCAATTCTTTTGTCTTAACGCCGTAAGCAGTCCGGATTTTTTCTTCAAATATTCCGCAAAAATTCTGAATTGTTCAAATTCATCGTACATAGCTTTTTCGAATTCGTCAATAGTATTGTACAACATTTTGTAATTGAATCCCATTACCTGAAACCTTCCCCAAGAACAACACTCAATAGCTCCTTTTTTAAAAATCGTCTTTGCAATATCAAGTTTGTCGTACTGTAACTGTCTTATTCCATAATATTTAGATCTCGTCATTCCCGAGTTTTTTCTGGTGCTTTTATTGATCAAATTGACATTCTCATATTTTTTGATGAGTTGGTCAATTTGTTCCTCCGGCATTTTCATTTCGCTCTTTAAAAGCTTATAAAACCATCGCGGTTCGAAAAGTATGGTTGGTCTATTTTCATAGAAGGGTGCATCCTTGCTTTCCTGCTCGCCAATTGCCATTAAAGCTTCGGGTTCTACTGCTAACTCAGCTGACAATTTGATGAAATCTTTTTGTGTGATTGATTGATTATTTAAATGAGTTACTATCTGAACACTTTCTGTGCAAGCAGGCAATAGTTTTGAATAATCTATTTTCTGATTGTTGCTTGTTTCTTGATTGGTCAAGTAATAATAGGGCGAGATTAGGTTTCTTTCAAAATCAAAAACATACTCAATGCTTAGCTTGCTATTATCCTCTCCTATTATTTCATTCGCAGTTACAAGTTTTTTTCCAATAATTGTGTTTACGACAGTATTCACGTACTCGCCAATCCTTGAAGGGTCTTTACGTGTATTCACTTCATACACATCGCCGTTGGGGGCAGTTATATTTTCTTTTATTTCCTTTCCAAGCCTTACGCCAAACAGGTTTTTATTCAGTTTTCCTGATTGATAGCTTCTTAATCTATCACCATTATCTCTGGTGTCAAAAGCATGAATGGGGTTGTTGTTGATCACGCCACCGTCTATCCAGTAACCTGGTAGTATCTTTTTTTCAAAAGCAGTAAAACTCCCCTTCGTTACTTGCTCTTCGGTAATATGCACAGGCTTGAAAAAGCCAGGTATGGACATAGACATACGTACTGCATCGGCTATGCGCAGATTAGGGGTTGTTTTAAATGACAGATAGAAAACCGGCCTGCGGCTGATGTTCACTGAAGTAATTACCAGTTCAAGCCCGGTAAGTTTATAGTGCTCTTTGAAGGTGATGCCGGGTATTTTTTTTTCTTCTGTAGCCGTCATACATTCCCTGTGTCATCATATCATCCATAAAGCGCCTTATCTGAAATCCGGGAGCGAGTCCCCAGTCCGCTAGAATGTTTTCCACTGTAGGATAAGTAATCAGAGAGGGTAAATACGGAGTCAAAAATTGTATCCCCGTCATGATAGCACGGAGTTTTTGATTTCGCTGTCTGAAATTGGTACTATATACTTGCGGACTGGTGGAAAGGTCCGGCACCTTTGCATAGGTAAAGCTATCGTCTTGATCCGTATCATTGAATGAAGCCATCAAAGAAGTATTCATAAGCATTTTCCCAGTGCCTTCCAATGACACATTACAAGCTAACAGTGCAGCTGTAATAGCCCCTGCGGATGCACCGGATATTCCTTTAATGGCACCTGTGTTGAGCACCCGCTCTTTTGTAGTTGTATTTGCCACTTTGAAGACACTAAAACTTGGAAGTAGAAAGGTAATAAAGGGTCCCATATAAGCTGCTCCCTTTCCTCCGCCTCCTTCAAAAGAAAGGTATCTTATATCACCTGGGTTTATGTTGTTATTCATAAAATTTGTTTTAAAAAGCATGAGCTATCTTTTCGATAGCCCATGCGGTTAACAGATAGGGTTACATTTACAGGGGCTGTATTAAATACCATCGGGGTTGCAGGGCAGTCCGCTTTCGGCTATGCCTGAGGCATCGTTCTGCAAAATGGTAAGCGTGGTAGGCACGCGGAGCTCCCAAGTGTCTTCCACCGTACCCGGCGCTGTGCGCACTTCATCTATCAGCGATACATAGTATGGATCGTTGATGCCCGGCACGCTGCCGCCATTCCAAATGGTGCCGTCGGCTGCGTATCGTAGTGCAGCTTCTTCAAACCCTGGTCGCACAGGTACTACCACACGTGCATAACCGGCTTTCAGGAATTCAAGGAATTGTGTGTCGGTGTCGTCCAACTGGTAGATCTCTTTCCATTTCGATTTACGGCTCCAGAAATAAGGGTAGAAAGTATAAGTCATAAGCGGCCACTCGAAGCAGTTTTCAACGAATTGAACATACTTACCGTCACTGATGGCCTCGCAGCAGTCAAAATCCGGATAGTCGTACCACATATTATCCTTCATAGCTTCAGAAGGCATGAATGCGCATGAAGACAAAAGACGGATGCTCTGCTTTTTAAGTTCTGTATGCTCTATCGTCCGGTTGATCAGCGGATTTGTTCCTTTAATACCAATGCCGTTTTGAGCTTTTGCCTCAGCGAGCGCATTATTGTACTCAGCGAGCTTTGCTTCGTAAGCACCCATTATCGCATTGAAAGTTTTTACTTTCCATTCTTCCAATAGTTCGTTAGTACAAACACATTCAACCTCAATTGTAGCCGTGAAACTTTCAAGTCTTCCGGTTATAGCAACAGGTATCGTACCCGTTTCGCCGTTCATGGGCTTTTGAACTGTACCCCATGTATTAGTTTGATGTCCGGTCGCGCCAATTGAAATATACAGCCATGCACTATTGGAAGGTGAGTATCCAGTAACGGTAGTGATATATGCCAGATTAGCTTTGTATCCTTCAGGCACTTGCATATCCGTACTTGTCATGTTGCCAAGGCTACTGCCGTTGTTGGGCATATTGGTCATTGATTTTGCTATCCCTACAATTTTACGGTTGGCGGGTGGCGCGTCTACTTTCACATTGTATAACCCCGCCCACCATAAGTAATTAGTTGTAGTGATATCAGCAGGCGATTTCAATGGGTTTAAGTTGGGGAACTTGGTTTGAATTTGCTGAATGCCAAGTACAGGATCGAGAGGTTTTGAAATATTCATGTTGCTCTCAATGGGGTTTTTCATAGCAAACCTGTGAAAAGCAGCAGGGTCAGGAACAAGAAATTGGAACATGAGCCTTTTCCCATAGTTAACCACCTTCGCCTTATAAATTTTGTCCACCCAACGGTAAAGTCCTACTACATGGCTGGTACCGTTAGTATTGTCAACTCCGTGTTTGTTGGTGTCTTCAAACTCTTCAAGTACTTTAAGAATACGTTCTTCGCGTGTTCGCTCAACAATCCTTTGCAGCGCACGGTTTGTCACGTCCTTGGCGTAGCTCACAGCCGAGGCATCAGACTGCGTTGACGAGTTGGACATTGCAAAATTTGAGTTGGCTTGTATTTGCACAGTGCCATATTGTCCCTGCACCTGTACGCCAATTTGCAAAGAAGTGTCTTGCTGAACGACTTTACTCGTTTCTTTCTCAAGCTGAAAGCGATCTGTTGAAATAGTATCTCTTTCTTCCGTTCTCTCACTGTCGTTTAGTAAGGAGTAGGTTTCCTCACTCCTTTGCAAACGGCGCGTAACACGTTCTTTTGATTCACCTTTCAGAATGTTTTCGATGTGTGCGACTTCCCCTGGTTTATAGCAAATTAAAGTTTGCTCTACCCGCCGATAGTCTGCAACCCCGAGCGGCTTTACTTTACAGCCATCACTGTCATCAAAAGGTCCAACCCATTCAATCGGAATGTCTGTTGTTGTAGATGCAGGGTCCTCGGCTACAGGTTCAAATTGAGTGCCAACGACTATCAACGCGTTTCCGTATTGGACTACATTCTGTTGAATCTTCAATTTTTGCTGGATGACTTTTCCTGCAGCTAATTGTTCCTTATGCAGCTGTTCAATCACGTGCAAAACCGTCATGTTTTCTGTGAAGTCACGCTCATTAATGATGGATTGAGTTTCTGTTGTGAGCTTGTTCTGTAACACATCACTCAATAATCCTAACGTCGAGCTATCAAAACCACCACTCGAAAGAATGGGATTGCCGTCCTCATCAAATTCTACGTTTCGCAAGCTTCTTTCGATGTTTCTGGCTTCTTCTAGTTCACCGTCATACACCTGCTGGAGGTCCTCTACCGATTTCTGCAATGACTCAATTTTCAGATACGCCTCATTTATTTGCTGAACTTCTTCAGCAGTTATCACATTTGGATCAACAGCAACTTCGGAATCCACTGAGTATTCTTTCTTCGGCAGCGGAAAGATTTCCGAAGGGAGTAACACAGTACCGAAAATTTGTTCTTGGGTAATTTCTTCGGGATATTCATCAATGTTCTTCAGCAAGTGATGAACCCGTATGATGTTAAGCGCGTACTCCAGCGCCTGCGCTTGTCCTCCGGCAATGTTGTAAGAAAACACATGATCCCACGCTTTTTTCAAGATTAGGATTTCGTCATCCGCAACTGGATGCAATCCCGTTTCGATTTCAAAATGTGCAGCGGCAATCGCTCTGATTGTTGTTTCGTTTATCTCGCCTTCCACCAGGGAACTAAATGCTGTTAGAAACGGCTTTAACTGAGGAAAGTAACCTATCCAATCGTTTTCAGTATTCAAATTATCAGCCTTAAAGTCATTAGCGATTTGAACCAGATCATCTAGTATTTCAGCCGGCTCAGCATTTTGTGATCTCGCCGTTACCATAGCGCTAAAAAGGGATGAGCCTGATGAGACTGAATACGTGGGGTAGGTGCTGACACCCGAAACAGGTACTGGCTCCGGATTTCTTACTGTAATAAACCGAAGTAGCTCGGTCGTAATTTTCTCTGACATAAATTAAATTTTAAGGGTTCTTAAAGCAGCGGTTTTCGCGCGCCCTGCTGTATTTATGTCAAAGGAAAGATGGGTACTTGCAACGTATTTGCAAGCTTCGAATCTGATGTTTCTTTCTGAGAGTAGTGCGTCACAACGTGCTGCGCTCCGCATCTGTTTCAGAAACAGCTGGTTTTGTGCCGATCTCAAATAAGCGATAAGCAAGTTTTACAGCATCATTTGCAGTTTTGTAGGGAAGTATTTGCCGCGAAACAATGGTATTGCCGCTTTCATCTGTTACATAAAATTCAACTTTCTTTTTATCGCCACTTCCTGAAAAAGATAAGTATGCTTGTGGAGCAGGAATGGATGCGTCATTGGTGAAATTGATATTGCAGTCTTTCAATCGCTTCATGAAATCATCCGGCATGTTTCCTGTTGTTTGCATTTGCATGTTCATTTGCAAACCGGTGTAAGGAACAAGCTGCGGATAGTATTGATACATGCGATACATACGGTCGTTGTAAGCGTGGTTGTCTTTCTTCTTTAAAAATATTTCAGCCTGTGCCTGCAGTGTTCTTGCAATAAGCAGTTTTTCATAATCGCTGTCAATGTCAGGATCCATCAGCACTTCATTCAGCCAACGGTTTGCTTCGTCATAATTTCCTTTTTCTATGTGCAATCTCGCAATGAAATACTTAAAGTACTTGCGGATATATTTTCGTTCGTCGCGGCTTAATTCTTTTTGAAAGCGATCCAGAAAAAAACCGGTGCTAAAGTCTTTTATCAAATACCACACCTCATCCCAGCTTACCGTGCTTTCGGTAGAAAATAGTTTATAGATCACACGATCACGTTCAGGGTTCTGAGAAAATTGGTTGATGATGAGAAACTGCTGCATGTATTTTTCAGCAGTCAGTTGCGCCATTTTCCCCAGCACCGGAATGTTGTACCACCAGTTTTTATGCTCAAATTTTTGTGCTTCTATCTGATGCAGTTTGTGCATCAACTTGAGTAATTGCACGCTAAAGTCATAATGCGTTTGCCCAAGTGTTGTGCCTATGTGCAGTTCTTTAAATTCGGCTGCTTTGTTGATGTAACGAAATGCTTCAGCGTTTTGTCCGTCATACAATTTGCAGCGCGCTTCGGCAATGTTATACCAGCCAAAGCCCGGTGTAGAACCATTCGCCATGATCATACCGCGCGTAAGTTCGATACCTGCTTTTGGGCGGCCTTTATAAATATCTATGATGGAAGAATAATACACCCACTCCTGCAATCGTTTATCGGGCTGCTGATTGGCGGCTTCCATTCTGTATTCTTCTTCTGCTTCGCGGAAATCGCCACAAATTGCACGGAAGGTTGCGAAATTATTGTGCGTAGGCTGTCCACCCTGTCGCAAAAGATTGTAGTAATAAGCTGCGGAATCAATCCTAAAATTGTAGCTATACAGCATTGCCTTGTAGTGATACACTGAAAGCTTTTCCATCTTCTCGTAGCCAGGTTGAAATATCTGACCATTCAAGGCTCTATCGCGGTTAATCTTGCGCATGCCAGTATCAAGATAACGATGTGCGAGTCGTTCGTTTTCATCAATAGAGTTTTTCAGGAAGGGATATTTGGCGCTGGTGTAAAAACGATTGCGATGTACTGTCCAGCCGAGATAGTTCCATGCATCCATGTAAAAGTCGCGCTGAAAATTCCATTTCGTAACGCGGCGCAACAACGCATAAACTTTGTCGGGTTCTTCCATATTGCTGTAAGAACTCATCAGAAAATAAGCCGTGAGTGTATAGTCGAGATGAAATTTATACACGTTGAAATAGGTCATGATGTCGGACGTGCGGGTTGCAAGCTGCTTGCGATAATCGCGCTCCATAAGGCTTATAGCCCTTTCTAAAGGAACAGAAGCATTTTTAAAACCGAGATAATCTGCCGCGTGATTGTACTTGTAAGCGCCCTCCAACATCCAGCCCACATAGTAAGTGCTGTCTATTCTTTTAAACTCTCTGGAACGTGGCAAGGCATCATCGCTGTTCACATCCACACCCATTCTCTTTGCATCTATCTCGTAGCGTTCGGCAGCTTTTCTTTCGGCAAGAGATTGCGCAGATAATGTAGAAGGTAAAAGGTAAAAGGTAATAAAAAAGAATATTACCAGTAGAAAACAATAGCGTTGCTTAGTTATTTGCGATAGTATCAAAGGAAATTTTGGTGTTTAATTTTCAAAGTTAAGCGCCGCCTACTAATACAAAAGGTTAAGGTGAACCTGCTAACCTGCATAACATGAGCCACAGGTTTAGGTTATAGAAAAATAATTTGGATTTACAATTTTGATGATTATTTTAGTATAAACATTTTAGCCATGCAACGTTCTTTCTTTCTTTCTTTCTTTCTTTCTTTCTTTCCTAGCTCTTAGCACATTTGGGCAATGGTCTGGTACTAATCCGGTTTACACTACCTCAAATGTTGGTATCGGGCTTACAAATCCTGCGACGAAGTTTCATGTAGTCGGAGATGTACTGATGACTAATTCTGGTAATGACGGGGGTTACTTGCGGTCGAATGCTGACAACAGTGTATTTAATATCGCAGCTTCAACCGACGGGCCTTGGATAGAATTGTACGGCAAAAATTTTCCGCCTTCGCCGTGGGATGCACGAGCGGGGGCAATCCGTTTCGTAAGCAGAGGCAGTATAGGTGAAGGGTTTAGCTTTATCAATTACGATCCACAGGTAGCTACCTGGAGGCGTACGATGATGATAACAAATGACAACAGGGTTTTCATCGGCAGCTCCCAACCAAGCGGAAACTTTGCGAATTATAAATTAGGTGTTGACGGTTTATTGGTTACCAAACGTCTGGTTGTACAGACTAACTCTTGGGCAGATTTTGTTTTCGAACCTACTTATAATCTGATGCCTTTGAACGAGGTAGAAGATTTCATAAAAAAACATCATCGCTTACCCGATATGCCTGCTGAGGAAGCGGTCTTGGAAAACGGAATTGACATTAGTGAAATGAATAAGTTACTGTTACAAAAAGTGGAAGAACTGACCCTTTACATGATAGAGCTAAAGAAAGAAAATGACTTGATTAAAGCTAAAATGAATAAGCAATGAGAAATACGTTTAAGCTCTTGTTCTTTTCGTTCATATTGAGCGCCTCAAGTTCGAGCGCGCAGAACTGGCTACCTTATAGCAATCCGCAAAGTCAGGTTGAATTTGAGCTTCCTACGACCGCAATGGTGGTGGATTCTTTAGTTACATTGCATACAATTCTATACAGCAGCGAAGTTGATTCTATTCTTGCATTACAAGTGCATGTGTTTGACAGTGCGTATCTTAATGCTGATGAAGAACTTTTCGCTGTAGCACTTCAGGAGAATGATGGAAATGAGCTGAGAGCTATTGCCCAGATTTTTCTTATGGCTACTAACAGCGAACTGATAAGTCTGCAAGAGATAACCAATAACCTTGGCTATCCGGGAATAGAAATAGGGATAGATTACCAAACGCTCGAAGCTGATTATCCGGCCGTAAGTTTTATCCAATACTTTCTTGTGAACAACAAGTTCGTGGCCTTCTCCATCTCCGGCTCGGAAGATGATATGCCCCGGCTGCTTTCTTATAAAGACCAATTTTTTACTTCCATAAATTTTTACTGATGAGAATATTTATTCTTTTAGGCATTATGTCCATTTTTACGTTTAGCGCCTGCCAGAAAGTAACTACCTGCGCCAATGTGCAGCAGGTAAATGAACGGGTTTACATGATGGAAAAATACTTTCATCCCTACCAGCCCGGGGTAGGATATATCTTCCAGAACAGGGATAAAACCAAAACCGACAGTATCTACCCCGCCAATTTTTCTACCGCGAAAACGGGACAGAATAAAAACTGCCTTACCGGCGATCTTACCAGCTTCGATATGTATAGCAGTTACCTTGCAGGCGGGCAACCAATGAAGGTGAAACTGGGCTTTGAAGAAAGTGGCGATCAGATCACCAACATCTTCGAAATAAAGGATGCATCGGGAAATATTATTACACAGTTTTACGCAAAGAACGATGAGCTGAGCAGCTTTCATAAGGGAGGTACAAAATATCCTGTACAGCAGAATTACCAACTATTGCCCGATGATCCATCACTGATATTCCCCGAATATGTTCGTGTAGATCATCTGGTATTCGCTCCGGACTTCGCCCTCATACAGTATGTGCCAAAGGGAACTAATGATACTTTTTCTCTTTTAGGATTTTATATGCTATGAAAAAAATTGTCAGTATAGTTTGTGTTTTGATCGCTCTCACCGTCGCTTCCTGCAATAAATGCAAGAACCCCGAACATGTACCTCGCGCTAAACTGATGGATGAGTATTTTGGAAGTTATAAGCCTGGAGCATACTGGATATATTTAAACAAAGATAGTACAAAAAGGGATAGCCTGTGGGTCGATGACTACAATGTTCGGACGTTGACAGATGAACATCCTAATTGTCTATCTATGGAATTTGAAACATACACATTAAATAGTAGCTATTTGGAGCCCTCAACGAAATTAAACATAGAACTCGGTAGTTACTCTCCAGACCTAAAAAGCACAACTTTTTATACTGCTTACGACGCAAATGGTAACGGGTATACGACTTTCTATAGCAGTAATGATTCTGCAAAGTTTTACTATAATGACATTGCATTTGACACGCTCCATAACTACAAGCTCTGGGAAAATCAGTCGCTGCCTGTTGTCACGAAAATCGGAACATTGATCTTCGCGCCTAATCTTGGATTAGTTCAATACATGCCTTTGCACCTACAAGATACATTTTCCCTTATTAAATTTAATGTTAAATGAAAAAAATATACTCGGTTATACTTTTGACATTATTAGCGAAAAATTCAGCCTTTTCCCAAGATTGGGGTGACGCAGCTGCGAATTGTCATGTTAATGCTCAAGATAATACCTCTGGCTATGTGCGTAGTTATAGAACGGCTCCCCGTGAGGCTACCGTTAAAATTATATTTTCAGATGGTGGCAGATGTACTGGCACACTATTAAATCGTAATCAAGACGATAGCAAACTCGGCTATTATTTGCTCACAGCCCATCATTGTCTTACAGAAAGCCCTACTAGCGACAATATCTCTGTGAATTTTGAACAAGAGCATGTATTAATTTTTAATTATCAGAGCCCCGATGGTAATACAACCAATACAGCCCCAACTAATAGAGCTGACAACTTCAATATTTTGCAATCCGGTGAGGACTTCATCAACCCGAATCAATCGGTGACTGACGGCTACGAATATCTGCATCGAACTAGGCTCCGACTTGTTAGGAATTATCTGGTTGGAGATTTTGCTTTATTGGAAATATTGACCGAAGTACCACCCCATTTCAATGTATCTTATGCCGGTTGGAATCCAAACTCCATTTATCAAGGTTTTCCAGATGGTAGTGTGCCCACAGGTCAAGGTTTTGATAAGTATATAGGCATCCATCATCCAGGAGGAGATATCAAAAAAATAAGTACGACACCCATGATAATCGGACACGATCATCCAGGTTCGGTTACATGTTACACCGTTACTACCATAATTGATTTCCTTTTCGGATGGATTTGGAAAAGGAAATTTTCGACGCAAGTCATTTGTAATCCGTTGGTAATACCGATTATATCAGTTCCAACATGGCATGCCGGCGTTATGGAAGGCGGCTCCTCAGGGTCAGGACTATTTAATATGAATAACAAGCTCATCGGACAGTTGTCTGGAGGGTTAGACCCAGTTTGTAACTCTGTAAATTATGATCCTTACGGGAAGTTCAGATTTAGTTACATCAAAGCCGATGTGAAAAATGCTTTGAACCCTTCGTCAAACACAATCTATAACAGAGCTACTGCTGACATATTTGGCATTGGAAGCCGAAAAATTACCTGCTATGATAATCTTGACCTTCCCGGAGCTTCAGGGGTATCCGGTCATTATTTTCCCGCCAGTCACTATCAGCCGGAGAATACTATTCTGTTACAATCAAAGAATAATATCACGACTAATGCACCCATCCGTGTTTATAACGGTGCAGACTATCGGTTCAAGGCAGCCAATGTCATTGATATAGACGACTTTTTTGAAGCAGAACCAGGCTCTTATGTAGAAATGGACATAGGCAATTGTGGCGGAGCAAGTAAAGAACCTTCACCAGAAAGTATTCTTGCACAAAGGCTTCAGGAGTATAAGTTGCCTAAAGAAAAGAAATTGGATATGCAGCGTTTTGGCAATGGTCAGTTGTTCGCATCACCCGACAAGCAAAGCTATTTGCAGATATTTCCAAATCCTACTACCGGAGCATTCAAATTACGTTTTTCAGAGAACGGCAATTATCAAGTTGTGGTAAAGGATGTTGCAGGCAGGCAAGTTGCTTACCAGCAAGCCAACAACGTAAAAGAAATGCTGATGCAAATAGATGTGTTACCCGGGCAATATTTTGTAAATGTTATTGATGAAAATGGGAGGATGCAATATGGGAAATTATCAATAGTGAAATAATTTTTTTCACGCAAAGGGTACAAAGGTTTTGCAAAGATCACAAAGAGCAATAACCTAAAACTTTGCCCTCTATGTGAAATTCTTTTCCTCTTTGTCCCTTAGTATTCTTCGATTTCTTTGTGTGAAATATCAATGTAATTTCAGCTTCGCCAGTCTGTCCATTTCTTTATTGATGATGCCATCCAAAGCTTTAATTCGTCCTTCTTTATTGCGATAAATAAGCCGATGATCGAGTACCGCGCGGGCAATATCTTTTACGTCATCTTCTATCACAAAAGTTCTTCCCTTCACCAAAGCATAAGCCCGCAAACATTTCAGGAAAGCAATGCCGCTACGGGTAGAACCGCCGAGTGCAATATCCAGATGCGCACGTGTCTCCCGCACTATATGACTCACCGCACGCACAATCTCATCATGCAAATAAACCTGCGAAGCCTGCTCCTGCAACACAATGATGTCATTCAGACTTAGTACCTGCTCCAACTGCACTAAGTTTTGCGCAATACTGAGGTACTCGCGATAAATGTTCATCTCCACTTCTTCATCCACATAACCGAAGTATATTTTCATGAAAAAACGGTCTAACTGCGCCGCAGGAAGCGGGTACGTTCCTTCCATTTCTATTGGGTTTTGCGTGGCAATAGTGAAGAACATTTGCTCCAGCTTCAGCGTAGTATCGCCAACAGTTATCTGGTGTTCTGCCATTGCTTCGAGTAATGCACTTTGCACTTTCGGAGATGCACGGTTTATTTCATCTGCCAGCAATACATTGCAAAACAGCGGACCTTTTTTGAACACAAATTCCTTCGTGCGATCATCGAAAATGTGCGAACCGATCAGGTCCATCGGCAAGAGGTCGGGGGTGAATTGTATGCGTTTGAACAAAGCCCCACTCGACCTCCACGCGGAGTCTCCCCTAACCCCTCCGAAGGAGGGGGATTCCGCGCTGTAAGCCCCCTCCCCTTCGGGGAGGGTCGGGGAGGGGCTGCTAATACACTGCGCCAATGTTTTCGCCAGCACAGTTTTACCCGTACCAGGATTATCTTCCATCAAAATATGCCCCCCCGCAAGCAAGCTGGTAACTACAAATTCTATCTGTTGGGTTTTGCCACGAATTACTTTTTCTATCTGAGAAATGAGCTGTTGAATAGCTTCTGTGGAGTTAACTGTAAGTATTTCCTGGTTGCTTTCCATCAATGAAAATGGTTTCTACAAGTTTACAGATTTATTGAACGGAGGGAGTATAAACTTTTGTGAAAGGAACATACCAGTCATTGGGTATTGTGCGCGCTGGCCATGAAGTGTATTTTTACAAAAATTACACCCAATGAAACAACTATTTACAATTACGGCTTTAGCATTATCAACCGCTGCCTACGCACAGCCGGTCATCAGTAATGGCAACAATATGCCTCCTGTAGGATATTCGGACACAGTTTCTATAGTCGCGACGGGAGCAAACCCAGGAAGCGGCGGTGCGAATGTTACGTGGAATTTCAGCGCACATACTCCAATGCTTGTAGGCAAGTTTACGGTTGTAAACCCAGCCAACACACCATACGCTTCCACTTTCCCTTCTGCTACGTTTGGTATAGAGTTAACGCCTTTTTCAGGCAGCTCTATGTATGAATACTACATAATATCTGCCGCTAAATGGGAAACAGTAGGAGGCGGTATTACATCATCAGGCGGGGATGACTACACACCTAACCCTAAGACTATGATACCCTTTCCGTTTTCTTTTAATGATGTGGTGACAGATGTTTTTACAAAGCAAAACGGTACGCATAATCTTACAATGACTTACGATGGCTACGGCACATTAATTACACCTTACATTACCTACAATAATGTAGTAAGAATGAAAAGAGAATTTGGAGGCAACGACTATTTTTATGAGTGGTTTGTTACTACACCCTACCTGATGACTGTGGCAACCTATGATAACAATAATGGCAGGCTCACTTTTGTAGGAAAATCTGTGATAAATTCAATCAAAGATGTCTCTACAGCTTCGACTCAGGTAACAGTTATTCCCAACCCGGTTACGTCTTCTGCCATTATTCGCATTAATGCAGCAAGCAACTTAAACGGAAAGGTGATTGTTACCAATGTAATGGGAAGCGTTGTGAAGGAACTTTCAGTGAAAAACAACGAAGCAATTTTATCGCGCGAAGGCCTTACTGCCGGATTGTATTTCTACAATGTGGTTACAGAAAAAGGCTCGGCAGCAAAGGGAAAATTTGTAGTAGAGTAATGAATATCGTCTTTATAAGTGAAGAGTCCGGCGAACAACCGGACTCTTTCAATTTTCCTTCAAAGCCTGTACATGAATGCGACTTTTCCTTTTTGCACAATGACTTGCGTGTGTGCTATGCAGTGTGGCTCATGAGAAGTGGTAGTTCTCTTGGGGTGTATTGTTTTACTTCGGCAGCTATGGCGCGTATATGGTCTGGGGTGGTTCCACAGCAGCCGCCCACCAGGTTTATCCATCCTTCTTTGGCAAATTCAGCAACTTTTTGGGCCATTATTTCAGGTGTTTGGTCGTATTCTCCCATCGGGTTAGGAAGACCGGCATTAGGGTAGCAGCTTACATAGCAGGGTATCAGGTGTGCAAGTTCTTCTATGTGGGGGCGCATTTGGTCGGCACCGAGTGCGCAGTTGAGGCCGATGCTTATTGGGTCAGCATGTTCTACGGATATGCAGAATGCTTCCAGAGTTTGCCCGCTAAGGGTGCGGCCCGATGCGTCGGTAATGGTTCCGGATATCATAATGGGTAGGTTTATTCGATGATCGCGGAAATATTCTTTGGTGGCGTAGATGGCGGCTTTGGCGTTGAGTGTGTCGAAGATGGTTTCGATGAGTAGTATGTCGGCTCCGCCGTTTACGAGTCCTTTTATTTGTTCATAATAGGCTGTTGCTACTTCGTCAAATGTTACGGAACGATAACCGGGTTCGTTTACGTCGGGGGAAAGAGATAGTGTTTTGTTCATGGGGCCTATAGCGCCTGCTACAAATTTTACTTCGCCTGGATGGGCATTCATGTATTGGTCGGCGGCGGCTCTGGCAAGTTTGGCGGCTTCGAGATTTATTTCATAGGCCAGAGATTGCATGTTGTAATCTTCAAGCGATATAGCTTGTGCGTTGAAGGTATTGGTCTCGATAATATCGGCACCGGCTTCAAGGTATTGCGAATGAATTTCCTGAATGATGTGTGGCTGTGTGAGGGAAAGTAGGTCGTTATTTCCTTTTACATCGGAGGGGTAATCTTTAAACCGCTCTCCGCGATAGTCAGCTTCCTGCAGATTATAGCGTTGGATCATAGTGCCCATGGCTCCATCAATGATGGCGATTCTTTCTTCGAGTAATGCACGCAATTGGTTTGCCTTAATCATAAGCCAAAAATAAGGAGAATGGGTGTTTGGTGGGAGTGTAAATATCAGGGTAGTTCTTTCGCTTCGCGCTTTATGATGTAAACGGCTGTGTCGTTTGGCCTTATTGCGCGCCCTTTGCTAAGGGCATACACTTTTGTAAACTCGGCACCGAAGTAGAGGATGATGGAGGAATAATATACCCAGGAGAGAATAATAATAATAGAAGCAGCAGCTCCATAAGTATTTGCTATTTCCGACTTGCTGAGGTAAATACCAATAAGAAATCTTCCTGCCAGAAAAAGCAAAGCTGTGAACGTAGCACCAAACAAGGCATCTTTCCAATGAATGTATGCATCTGGCAATACCTTGTAGATAACGGTGAATAAAATAGAAGTGATGAGAAACAGAATTACAATATTCAGAATCTTGAAAAAGATAACGGCTTCGTCAACGAATATCTGCTGTAGCCTATCGGTGAGCAAATCTGTGATGGTGTTGATGAGCAGAGAGGCAATAAGCAGAAAGCCCACACCCACAATCAGGGAAAATGAAAGCATCCTGTTCTTCAAAAACTTAAGCCAGCCTTTTTTAGGTTTTGCCCTTATAGACCAGATGTAGTTTATAGAATCCTGGATATCTACAAATACGCCTGTAGCTCCAAAAATCAACAACACAATACCTATAATGCTAAACTTTGCTGCTGCATTTTGCTGCTGCATTTGACGGATAATACTCAATACCTGATCTGCTCCTTGTGGGCCGATAAAGTTGTTCATCTGCTGGTAGATGCTTCCGGTTATTTTTTCCTGCTCAAAGAATAATCCAGTAAATGAAATAATAACGAGCAACAACGGTCCAATGGAAAAAACAGTATAATATGCTAATGAAGCGCTGAGCTTTATAACATTGTCGGTAGAAAATTCTGAAGCTGCTTCTTTCAGCAAACGAAAATAATTGAGCAAACCTTTAGTCATTTATTTAAGGTTGAAAAGCTTTGTGCCACGAATTTTCTACCGATTGTTTACCCTGCTAATATTGCGGCATTAATGGCTTGGTCATCATGATTGCATCAATCCGTTCAGCCACTTCGTTTGTAAGTTTTGGTAAAACCTCAAGTGCCTTCAGGTTTTCCGAAAGTTGTTCTGGCCGGGTAGCTCCCAAAATAGCAGTAGTAACATTAGGATTACGAATGCACCAGGCAACAGAAAGCGTAGCAAGAGATGTTTCCAATTCGTTGGCAAGGTTGCTCAACTGTTTTACGCGCAGCAATCTTTCCTCACTAAGCGTTCTGTCTTTGAGCCAATCAAAACCTTCAAGTGCCAGCCGCGATCCGTCGGGAATTCCATCATTGTACTTGCCTGTAAGCAAACCCGACGCAAGAGGACTCCAGATAGTAGCACCCATTCCGATGTTTTTAAAGATGGTGCAGTAATCAACTTCCATTTTATACCGCTCAAACAAATTGTATTGCGGCTGCTCTACTGCCGGGGGTTCCAAACCCAACTCTTTTGCGACCATGTGTGCTTCTACAATTTCTGCCCCACTCCATTCACTAGTCCCCCAATACAAAATTTTCCCTTGCTGAATGAGCGTATTCATTGTGCGGACTACTTCTGTTATCGGAACATTTTTATCTGGCCGGTGGCAAAAGAAAAGATCCAAATATTCGAGTTGAAAACGCTGCAACGCCTCATGACAAGCCTCCACGATATGCTTTCTTCCAAGACCTGTTTGGTTGGGTTTATTCGCCTCTCCGCGCCAGCCAAAAAATACTTTGCTGGAAACAACGTAAGAAGAGCGCTCCCAGCTTTTGTTTTTCAATATTCTTCCCATCATTTTTTCAGATTCTCCGCGCGAATAAATCTCTGCATTGTCGAAGAAGTTTATGCCATTGTCGTAAGCAATGCTCATCAACTGCTCTGAAGCCTTATCATCTATTTGCTTTGCAAATGTTACCCACGAACCAAAGGAAAGAACGCTAAGTTGCAAACCTGATTTTCCCATTCTTCTGTATTCCATAATCTTGAAAACCGGGGAAATTTTTATTGAAGGATTACCCGGTGTTTTGAATCCATCAATTGCTTTACTCAGTTTTTTTAAAACTAAAACCAGCCTTTCTTTTTAAACCAAATCAACATAAAAACCGGAACTATCAACATAATTGCAACAGCAAAATAAAAGCCCGATCCGTGGTGCGACAAAGGTATCACGTCGAAGTTCATTCCAAAAATGCCTCCGATAACTGTAGCGGGCGCAAGCAATGTAGCCACCATTGTAAAAAGCTTCATTACCTCGTTCATTCTGATATTGATCTGACTCATTGATAGGTCTTGAAGATTCATCAACATTTCGCGCTGATTTTCTACAAATTCATTTGCTTGAATGATATGGTCGAGCACATCTTTATAGTATTTATCGTGCCTGTCTTCGAGAATGTGGTTCTCGCTTTTTAAAAAACCATTTACCAAATCGCGCACTGGCAAAATTGATCTTCTCAACAACATCACCTCTCTGCGTAAAATACTGATCTTGGCAAGTGCACCATTTTCTTTTTGAAGTAGCAAACCATCCTCCAGCCGCTCGATTCGCTCGTTCGTTTTTTCAATCACTTCAAAATAGCTGTCAACAATTATATCAATAAGACTGTAGCACAAATAATCGGCTGTACGTTGTCGCACTTTAGAACCGGAAACCCGCAATCTATCACGAACAGGATTAAACACATCGCGCAAGGGATCTTCCTGAAATGACAACACAAAACCGCGTCCTAACACAATGCTCACCTGTTCAGTTTCAATTTGCCCCGTACCCTCATTATAGTATAGCATTGGTAGCAAACAGAACATAATCTCCTCTACTTCATCCATTTTGGCGCGCTGTCCTACACTGAGAATATCTTCAATTACGAGGTTGTGAATATTGTAGCAGTTGCAAAGTTTTTCTACTTCTGTCTTCCTTAATCCGTCTATGTTTATCCAAATAATTTGGTCTTGCTCCGGCTTAATTGCGCAAGCTTCTGCGTGAGAAACTTTTTTTTCACTAAAAGCGGCTACGTCATAATTGAAAAGGTGGTAAACCGGCGTTATGTCCTCTTGTCTTACCTCTTCTCGCTTGGGATTGTAGGAGGTGATGGGTTTGCGTTTTGAATAGTTCCATGTCCATTCGGGAAGAAGCGTTACAAGTTTATTTGCCTGCCTGCGAAAGCCCATGGAAAAATCAATTATTAGGCTAATTTAGCTCATAGTCCTTACCAATCCGTTTTAGTAAATGAAAAAGATAATTCTTTTGTTGTGTGCCTTTGCGACCACTGTTGCAGCTTTTGCACAAACCCATAAAGTAGTGATAGAAACAGACTCCGGTAGAATAGTTATGGCGCTTTCCGACAATACGCCACAGCACCGCGACAACATGATAAAGCTGGTAAAAGAAAAGTTTTTTGACAGCACATTGTTTCATCGCATCATTCCAACATTCGTAATTCAAGGTGGCGATCCTAATTCCAAACGTGCTAAACCAGAGGAAATGCTTGGAAACGGCGCATTGGGTTATTTGGTGCCGGCAGAAATTAATGATAGCAATTTTCATCAGCGTGGCGCACTCGGCATGGCGCGCGACAACAATCCTGAAAAAGCTTCATCCGCTTGTCAGTTTTATATTGTTGTGGGGAAAAAATATACGGATGCAGAGCTTGACATGATCGCACAAAGAACAGGAAGGCAATTCACACCCACGCAACGCGAGATTTATAAAACCGAGGGCGGCACTCCTTCGCTTGACGGAAACTATACCGTATTTGGAATTGTGACGGAAGGAATAGAGATCGTAGATAAAATAGTAAACATGCCGCGCAATCAGGCCGATCGGCCAAATACAGATATTGCGATGCGCAAGGTTTATATGATGGACGATAAAACAGAGAAGAAAGGGAGGAAGAAAAGGAAGAAAATATGAAATAGCTACTCTGTAATCTACACGAATAGGGGTGAATGTATTAGGTTATAGCTTAACAGCATGTTTAATGAGTGTTCGGTAATTTTATTGAAACGATAGAAAAATGCACATTGGAAGCCTTAAATATAATTTGCTTGACAAGCTGATAGGCGTTAAGGATATTGATCTTCTGAAAAGAATCAATGATCTCATAAAGGATATTCCTGTTGATAATTCTGAATTTGAGTTAACGGATAAGCAGTATCAAATGCTTCTTAAAAGTGAAGAAGATATCATAGCAGGAAGAATTATCTCTGATGAAAAGCTAAATGAAGAAGAGGACAGATGGCTAAACGAGTAGTTTGGACTGATAGGGCAAAGAAAAGCAGAAAGGATATTCTTGAGTATTGGGCAGAGCGAACAGGCTCTAAAAACTATCCTAAAAAATTGTCGCGGTTATTCAGAGAGAAAACCAGATTATTATCTGTAGAGCATTATGTTGGGAGGCAAACAAACTTCAAAGATGTTCGCGTGAGTTTAGTAGAACACTTTTCAGTGTTTTATAAGATTAACGAAAAAGAGATAACCATTGTTGGCATTTGGGATAATAGACGGAATCCTGATGACTTGAAAAAGAACATTGGCTAATGGAGGCTCACCTCAAACGCATAAAAAATCTTCTCGACGATAAAATGAGGCTGTACAATCAGCCTTCTTTTATTTGCGGCGATCCTGTTTCTGTTCCACATCAGTTTTCAAAAAAGCAAGACGTAGAAATCAGCGGATTATTTGCAGCCGTCCTTGCCTGGGGCAATCGCACAACCATCATTAATAATTGCAACAAACTGATGCAATGGATGGACAATGCGCCGCATGATTTTATAGTTCATCATTCTGAAACAGACCTAAAACCTTTTATTCATTTCGTTCATCGCACTTTCAATGCTACCGATCTTTTGTATTTCATTTCCCTACTTCAATTTCATTTCAAGCAACATCATTCTTTAGAAGATGCTTTTGTACTAACCAAAACTTATAAAGATGAAAATGTAACGGCAGCGCTGATTCATTTTCACAACTATTTTTTTTCACTCGAACATCCTGAAAGAACAAGAAAACACATCGCAACGCCCGCGAGAAAATCGGCCTGCAAACGTATGAATATGTATCTGCGCTGGATGGTGCGAAAAGATGAAAACGGTGTTGACTTTGGCATCTGGAAAAAAATAAAACCGCATCAGCTTGTTTGTCCGCTTGATGTGCATGTAGCACGCGTAGCACATCGCCTAAAATTAATTCCTACCGAACCGGCAAACTGGCAAAATGCTGTGCATCTTACAAAGCAGTTAAAGCAATTAAACCCCGATGATCCTGCAGTGTATGATTATGCGCTTTTCGGATGGGGAATGGCAGAAAGATTTTAGGTGTCGGTTTCACACGGAGGTAACAGAGAAAAAGAGACACAGAGAAAAATCTTAGCAATCTTTTAATCCTGCAAATACCGGTTCAGACAGTTTCACACAAAGAAGCAAAGAAAACCAAGACAGTTTCACACAGAGGGCACAGAGAAAAAGAGGCACAGAGGAAATTCCGGCAATTCTTTAATTCTATAAATTCCGGTTCAGACAATCCCCGGTTCACACATCCCGGTTCACCATTTTCCCAAACCTTTCAAAAAACGCTTTCTCCAACATTTCCTTCTGCGACGGATGTGCGATACTTATCAGCAGCTTTGCTCTTTGCTGCAGATTTTTACCATAAAGATTTACTACCCCATATTCCGTTACCACATAATGCACATGTCCACGGGTGGTTACTACGCCCGCACCAGGTTTTAATAGTGGTGTAATTCTGGAAACTCCTTTATTAGTAATAGACGGTAACGCAATGATCGGTTTTCCTCCTTCCGACAAAGAAGCACCGCGCATAAAATCCATTTGCCCGCCAATACCTGAAAACTGATACATGCCAATGGAGTCTGCACAAACCTGCCCTGTCAGGTCTATTTCTATTGCACTATTTATAGCTACAACTTTAGGATTTTGACGAATAACGGCTGTGTCGTTTACATACGTTACATCCATGAAAACAACGAAAGGATTATCATCTACAAAGTCATAAAGTTTGCGGGTGCCAGCAGCAAATGTTGTTACAATTTTCCCCCGACGAATTTTCTTATGCTCATTTGTAATTACACCACTTTCTACCAGCGGAATAACGCCATCAGAAAACATTTCGGTATGAACACCAAGACCTTTGTGATTCGACAGCGACCTTAGTACCGCATCTGGAATAGCGCCAATACCCATCTGCAAGGTGGAGCCGTCTTCAATAAGGGTTGCTACATTTTCACCAATTTTTTTTGCAACATCATCCACCTTATCGCCGTAGTTCACTTCTGGCAAAGCTGCATCTTCCCAAACCATCGAGTCAAATTTTGAGAAGTGAATATGCCCATCGCCTTGTGTGCGGGGCATTTGAGGATTGACCTGGGCTATTACTTTTTTTGCGGTGCGCACGGCGGTGAGCGCGGCATCTATAGAAGTTCCTAAGGTGCAATAGCCATGAATATCGGGCGGCGACACGTGTACAATAGCTACATCGAGCGGCAGATAGCCGTTAGTAAACAAGATGGGGATTTCGCTGAGGAAAATAGGCACATAATCACCATGATCGCTATTTACCCAACTGCGTACATTGGCAGATACAAACAGAGAATTGAGGTGAAAACTTTCTTGTATTTCTGGCTTATCCCAATCTATAGCGCCGAACGTGGAAATGGCTACGAGTTCTACATTTTTAATGGTGCCTGCCCTTTGCAGCAACGAACTTAATAGATGCAGGGGTGTGGCTGCACTGCCATGAATGAAAACTCTGTTGCCACTTTCAACAATCTTTACTGCTTCTTCCGCGCTAATGTATTTTGGTTGCATAAACGGCGCAAAGCTAAGAAGGGAACGCTGTGAAGAAAATGAAAAGCGTGAATTTGCCATTCATTCATTTCAGCTTTGGGTTGACTTTAACAAGCATTTCAAACCTTTATAGTGCGAACTTCGTTTGTAGGAATAAACGGTCAGTCGTTCGTATGAAATACTCTTGTTTGTTATCTGCTATTTTCGGTATGCTTTTGCTGGCGCAATGTACCAATGCTCAAAAAAATAAAACATCAACTATGGAACATAAAAACAATCCTTACTACAGCCGCACGGATACCGGGCAATTGAAGGTGAATGACGGTGAGTGGAAAAAAATTCTTCCGAAAGAAGTTTATGAGATTGCGCGGGAAAAAGGTACTGAATGGGCTTTCACCGGGAAGTATTATAAGACGGATGCGAAAGGTGAGTATTACTGCGCTGTGTGTGGAAATCATTTGTTTAAGTCTGATGCGAAATTTGCGAGTGCGTGTGGATGGCCAAGCTTTTTTGAGGCGATAAGACCGAATAGTGTGAAGTATGTAGAAGATCATTCGCATGGAATGGAAAGAGTTGAAGTGCTTTGCGGTCGGTGCGATTCTCATTTGGGTCATATTTTTGATGATGGGCCGCCGCCTACGTACAAGCGTTTTTGTATGAACTCTGCTGTGCTGGAGTTTGAGCCGGAGTAAAATTATATTTGCTCCATGACGCGCAAAGAGCGGTTTCAGTATGTAATAGATTGGTTTCAGCAGCACATGCCCGAGCCGGAAACAGAACTTCATTATACTAATCCTTACGAACTGTTGGTCGCAGTTATATTGTCTGCGCAATGCACCGATAAAAGGGTGAACATTGTTACGCTTCCGCTGTTTGAAAAGTTTCCGTCACCACAATTTTTAGCAAATGCCGGGTTTGAAGAGATTAATCCTCTCATTAAATCTGTAAGTTTTGCTAACAATAAAACGCGTCATCTTATGGGTATGGCGAAGATGCTGGTGGAAGAATTTAATAGTGAAGTGCCAGGTACGGTAGAAGAGTTAGAACGATTACCTGGGGTGGGAAGGAAAACAGCAAACGTTATTACTTCGGTTATACATCAGCAACCCAACATGGCGGTGGACACTCATGTATTTCGTGTATCTGCGAGAATAGGACTTACGGTGAATGCTAAGAATCCTTTGCAGACTGAAAAGCAACTTGTTTCATTTCTTCCAAAAGAATTGATTTATAAAGCACATCATTGGCTCATATTGCATGGGCGGTATATCTGCATTGCCCGCAGACCGAAATGTGAGATTTGTGGATTGAGAGTAGCTTGCAAGTTTTATAAAACCGACATGCGGCATATTGTAACAGAAGAAAAAGCACCGATGACACCGGAGGAAGTGAAGAAGTTATCGGCGAGTTGAATGGAGTTTACTTTTCCACTTTCTTTATTTTAATCCTCGCTTTCTTTCCAATATTGTTGTAGATGAAAAGGTTGTGTTTACGAATCCCATCTACGAGCCAAACATTTGCAGTCATAGGAGGTTCATTGCCTTCATTGTTGGCTATAAAGATCAATTCACTAATTCCATTTTCTAAAGGAATTGCTATGCGCTTTTGCTCTTTTGCAAGAATATAATTATTGAGTAAAGGAGCGCCATTGAGCGTGATGGATAACTTATCGCCGTCAATTTTTCCACCATCCCAAACCTGTATTACCAAGCTATCTGAATACCACTCAATCGCTTTTTCTGTGCCCGACGTTATCTGTTCTGGTTGTGCCGGGAAGTAAGAAATATTTTTTGAAGAAGAGGACATTGCAGCCGTATCATAAACAACTTTTAGAGGCTTTTCTGGTTTTTTTATCAATTGCGGTTTTGGAGTTTCCTCTGCAACTTTTAAAGATGTCAATTGCTTAATTTCTTCGGTGTAGGGAAAGCTTACAGTGCCTTGTCCACAATACACGTTGCTTATATCGCTGCTTGTTATCGCCCCGCTAAATTGCTCTTTGCCCTCTCCGGTTTTCTGGTATTTCAAAACTGCATTTATTAAGCAAATTGTTGTGCTGCTCTCGAAGCCATGATTGTAAATAATGTTGTTTTCCTTGAAAGAAAGTGTTTTGTTTTCACGGTCTATGAAACCTGAAATAGACGCTTTAACTTCTTTGTTTTCGTATAAATAAGTGTAAGAATATCCGCGTAGATAGCCGGAAGAATCCGTAAATATGAGTTTATAAGTGTAGGATTCTCCACCTTGAACACCCAGATAGCCTTTCAATATTTTTTCGTTTTGCTGCGCAGATAAATTGTTCATCAATACCATTCCCAAAAACAATAATCCCAGTTGTTTGTGCCACATTGTTTTTTAAAAATACGGCTTTCAATTTAAGAGGTGCCCGAGTACGTCAAAATGCCGTAGAATCAATAGTTTCCAAGCATTGACAACGTAGGTATTTGGCGTATTTTTCCTTGCTTACAAGGTTGTTTTTTGTTATCTTTGCTTGCTTAGTTTTTAAGTATGTAGCCATGCATCCGGGGATGGCCTTTATTGAAGGATTTCTCACAAAAATTTTGACCTCGGACACAAATAATTATGAGCACAGAGCAAGAAGTATTACAAGTCCCCGTTCAGGATTATGATGCTGGGAGTATTCAGGTTTTAGAAGGATTGGAAGCAGTGCGCAAACGTCCTGCCATGTATATCGGAGACATTGGCGTAAAGGGCTTACATCATTTGGTGTATGAAGTGGTGGATAACTCGATTGATGAAGCGCTTGCGGGTCATTGCAAAAACATCACTGTTACTATCCATCTCGACAATAGCATTAGCGTAGAAGACGACGGACGCGGCATTCCTACAGGCATTCACGCAAAGGAGGGACGCTCTGCTCTTGAAGTGGTAATGACGGTGCTACACGCCGGAGGTAAATTTGATAAAGATTCTTATAAAGTTTCCGGTGGTTTGCACGGAGTAGGTGTATCGTGTGTTAATGCTTTGAGTAAACACATGCACACTACAGTTTTTCGCGAAGGAAAAATTTTCGAGCAGGAGTACAAAATGGGTATTCCTCAATACACTGTCCGTGAAGCAGGCGTTTCAGAAAAAAGAGGAACGTTGCAACATTTTACCCCAGACGATTCCATTTTT
>CALMWT010000160.1 GCA_937870855.1 uncultured Taibaiella sp. | reverse complement strand
TAATAGGCGTTCCCATACATCCGCTGGTAACGTTACCAATTATGGATGCCGTGCCCGGAGTAGGTGTGCCACCACATGGAGGTACTGAAAATTCCAAAGCGCCAATATCCGGTGTAACAACATTGCGGGTTACTCCATTAAAATCGGTAGTAACTGTCGCCAAAGGCGTACCCAAATTATCAAGCAAGCTATTGGTAGGAGTTAAGTTTCCTCCAATTGCATTAGCAAACATTGGATCTACTGCTATGCTATTCTGATCCCACGCACTGCTGTTTGCTCCCTGCCAGTTCGCAAGGGTCGAAAAGTTTGTAGAGAAAAATCCAACATGATTAACGCCAGTACCTGCAACGTAAATATTGTTGTGGTTGGATGTTTTACCAGCGCCGGTAAAGTGGATTCCGAACTTGGTAGTTCCACCCTGATTGATATAGATGTTGTTGTTCTTCAAATCCACACCAGCAGTACCCGTAGAATAAATACCATATACAGTACCGGTAGTAGCAGCAGTGTTTTCTAACGAAATAGTATTATGATATACCTCTACATGCGTGCCGCTTGGCATATAGATACCACCTAATGTACCGTTGTTACCGATATTGTAAATGAGGTTGTTGTATATTTTGTTTCTGGTAGTAGCTGTAGCAGCCGCACTCACATAAATAGGATAAGCGGTAAAAGCTGCATTAGGCGTAGTACCTGAACCATTTCTTACAATGTTTCTTTCAACAAGAGTATTATTAACACCAGTGGAAAGGAAGATGCCATAAAATGTAGTGATGGTACCACGAGTAGGGCGTTCTACTATATTGTTGATAATAGAACCAGTGGACTGGAGATATAGGATGCCGTAGAGCTAGAAGTCCTTTACGAGACAGTTGGTCACAATATTGTTAGCATTACTGCTTGCGGTGGTGCCGTAAAGTGTAATACCGAAATAACCTCCGGTAACGTTGCAAAAACTAAAGGTATTATTGCTTCCGTTGGCACCGCCAGTAGAATACACGGTACGAGAACCTGACATTACTATACCACATGAAGTGGTACCTGTCGCGGTTGTACTGGCAACAATATCACAGCTATCAAACGTATTGTTGTTTGACGCATTAGCCAAATGAACACCAAAGCCATTCGTTGCGCCTGTAGCATGTATTCTCAAGTTGTTGACTGTAATATAATCTGCACCATCAATCGCAAAAGTTGCATAGTTTGATGCCGAACCCGGGCTTGTCAGCAATGCGCCATTACCATTAAACGTTACGGTATTCGTTGCGTTAGAACCAACGGTAGCCGGAATGATGATCTGCTCATTAAAAGTATCATTAGCCACATTGAAAACGATAGGCCCCGATATACCACAACCAATAGCACTTATTGCAGCCGCAAAAGTTTGAAAGTTTGTACTGCTTGCTGGTAGTGAAGAATCAATAGTATAAGTACCGCCTGGAAAAGCAGCAGGAACTGTTACCAATATAGGTAGAGAATAAGTAGAGTCATTGTTACATCTTACTTTGGCTCTGTAATACAGGGTGGTTGTTGAATTCAAAGTGTAAAAAGGCGTTAATCGCGCTGTATCTATATTAGCCCAAGGACCAGAAGAACTTGCAGATGATTGCCATTGGTAAGTTTGTCCCCCACCTATGGAATTACCTGAAAGATTTAAAGAAATAGAACTGCCCATACACGGGTTGGCATTTGAAACTGTAGCTGTCCCCGCTGTAGGAGTACCTGAGCAAGGTGCTGACGGCATAAGATCAAATCCAAAATCTACGAGGGTTCCTGTAGCGGCTGTGCCGGTTATTGCACTATAAGCCGCATATAATCTCGAGCCAGGTCCATTAAGCATTCCATTACTTGTGCTAGTACCACCGACAGAATTTGAAGCCTTAAGCTCAAAAATCAGAGATAGACTTGGATCATAAAGAAAAGGGGTTTGCAAAGGAATAGCCACCCAGCTATTTGTCACAGGCGTAGGAAGTGAGTAGGTTGCTTGATAAAAAGCTGGTGACAATGTGCCAAATGTTGTGCTTGGGAAAGTCGTGGCAGTTCCTACGTTTTGAACAAGAGACACAGTAAAATCTGAATACACAACCGCAGAGGTATAAGTACCTACTCTAAAATATACGGTAGTGATAAGCCCATTATAGGCCGGAGTTCCCGTGGATCCACTAGAATTAAGCGAATTTGGACCATACAAAAACTGGCATTTGTTTGTGGCATACCCTCCCCCACCCAAAGGAATAGCATTAGCACCTGTGGACGTACTGTTGTTAAAAAACTGAGGACCTTGAGCATTGGCCACTCCACTAAACAAAAATAGCAATGCCACAAACCAACATCGTTGTCGTAAAAATTTGTTCATCTAGACTTGAATAATTAACTGCCTACTCTAAATCGGTTTTCGGCTTCCCCTTTTTGTTTGGTAATCTATTTTAGTTCCAGGACAGTAAAGCACAGAAGAGTTCCAAAATATCTTCAAGCGCTTCAGCATAGAATAAAAAATCAACTAAATAAGCAGCGAGCTAATGTCACTATTGATAAGGGTTTAAACTTCATAATTCTAAAAAACCCTGATAGGCAGTAGTGGCTAAGTTAGAAAATAATAAGTCCCGATAAACATTTTTTTAAGAAACTGTCTGATTTCTGTGTGTTCAATTAAACAAAATGGAAGAAGAAATCACCTTCTGAAAAAATTGGTGGAACGTTTTCTTCTTTGAGTTAGAAATTTTCGGGCAAAACGCCTGATGAGTAGGAGACCAAAAACAAATCCCCCAATATGAGCTGCATACGCCACACCTCCTGCTTCCTGTCCGCCGAGTGCGCCTAATCCATTTGAAACCTGAAAAACAAACCAAATACCTACAGCAAGAAATGCCGGAACAGTGATGATGAACAGAAAAACCCATAGATGAATTCCCTTTCGCGGGTAGAGTAAAATATAGCCCCCCAATACACCCGATATAGCGCCAGAAGCTCCAAGACTCGGAATAAGCAGGCTTTGCCCTAAAAGTAAAGTGCTAAATACATGACACATAGTTGCCAGCAACCCGCAGAGAAGATAAAACACGAGGTAGCGAAAATGTCCTAAGGCATCTTCAATATTGTCGCCGAAGATCCACAGAAACATCATGTTGCCCAATAAATGTGCAATGCCGCCGTGCATAAACATAGAGGTAAACAATGTGAGAAAAACCGAAAAGGGTGTGGGTTGCAGTCCCGGCATTTCGAACGATTGTCCGGTATAAGGATCAATGAGTACCGTAGTTTCCGTCACTAAATCTTTGCCTGTAAGAATTTCTCCGGGAACCGTTGCAAAAGCATACGTAAAGTTGAGGTTGGTGCCGAAATGTTGCCAGTAGATAAAAACGAAAATATTGAGCGCTACCAGTGAGTAATTGATGAACGGAGTTATTCGCCGGTCTCTATTGTCATCGCCTATAGGAATGAACATGCTTTTCCGAAATTGTTATAAATGTTGTACCCGTAATATTAGTACATCTTCCTTTTGAAAAACAGGAGTAGCGAAAGTCTGAATGATAATAAATTTTGTTCCTCAGGAAAGAAACCTGATAATTTGGAAAAGAAAGTAGCCCGGACAAGAATCGAACTTGTATCTAGAGTTTAGGAAACTCCTATTCTATCCATTGAACTACCGGGCCAAAGAAGTGCAAAAATAAGCGCTCGCCGCACATCTCCTAATCAATTCTTCCACCTTAAGGTTTCGAGCAAATGAAGAATGTCGTGCTTTAAAAAATCGTTTACGGGTTTGAGGGAATCTGCATTCGGTGTTACATCAAAATACAAAGCGCCCCTCACAAAATGCTTCACCGAATCAGTTACTACAAATTGATGGGCAGAAGCAGCATTGCCACCTACCTCGTACAAAATGCCATATACATTTCTGTCTCTGAACTGAAAAACAGCATCACCAATATAGTCCGCGCGTTTGCTATGGGCCATAAAAGACATTTCGTGCGCATCTTCTATCAAATTTTCAAGAGGTTGCTGGGCATTGATGGGTTTGTACGACAAATAAATCGTTCCGCCTAAGGTTGGAAAATCAATGTTGAGCCAGTAAGGATTTTCAGGCTTCTGTCCGAAAAACAAAGTGTCCGTAATTACACGCGCATACACAGGATATTCAAAGCTATAAGGAAAGGTCTGTTCGTTGAATGACCGATATTGATGTGATGGAAATTCAGTTCTCGCATAGCCGCGTGGCTTGGGTGTAAAAGTTTCTGGTCTGCAAGAAATCAGAGAGATCGAAATAAGAAAAATTGTAACGAATCTGATCATGCTTCAAAGCTAAAATAAAAAGGCTTTAGGGCATTTATTGTTATTTTCGCAACCTAAAAATTTTAACCATGCAGCAAGATCAGCAAATACCAGAACAGCAGCTAAATATAGAACTGAGCGAAGAAATGGGCGACGGAGAATATGCCAACCTTGCTATCATCACCCATTCATTTGCGGAGTTTGTACTGGACTTTGTAAACGTGATGCCCAATGTGCCAAAAGCAAGAGTAAAATCGCGCGTGGTAATGACACCCGTTCATGCAAAACGCCTGATGCGCGCCCTTGTAGAAAATGTAAAACGTTTTGAAGCGCAACATGGTCCGATTAAAGATCAGGAGCAGATAAACATGCCTTTTAATTTCGGTGCCCCAACCGCGCAAGCTTAGGTGAGGGATTGAGGATTGCCTTTTTTGCCTTTTTCATTTTTCATTTTACATTTTGCCTTTTACATTTTTGAATGAACGATAAAATTCTTATTCTCGATTTTGGTTCACAATTCACGCAGCTTATTGCACGTCGTATCCGCGAACTGAATGTCTATTGCGAAATACAACCCTGCACCAAGCCGGTACAGTACAATCCTGAATTGAAAGGCATCATTCTTTCTGGCAGTCCGTTTTCTGTAAACGATGAAAAAGCGCCTCAACCAGATATAAAATCGCTCGCCGATAAATTACCGCTTCTTGGTCTTTGCTATGGTGCGCAGTTGATTGCAAAACAGGGCGGCGGTGAAGTGGGAAAATCTACCCATCGGGAATATGGACGTGCGCATCTTCAACTACTGGAATCTGATCCATTATTTGCAACGATACCGGACGGCTCACAAGTTTGGATGAGTCATTCTGATACGATTAAAGACCTGCCGGGCGAATTTAAAATACTTGCTCGCACAGAAGCAATTCCTGTAGCAGCCTACAAAGCCGGTGAAAACTTTGCAGCGAACCCAGTGTATGCGCTTCAGTTTCATCCCGAAGTAACACACAGCATTGATGGTTTACAATTGTTGAAAAACTTTGTGTTGGATGTGTGCGGCTGCAAACCCGACTGGACTCCGGCAACTTTTATACAAGAAACTGTAGATCGCATAAAGAAAGAAGTAGGCGACAAAAAAGTGGTAATGGCTTTGAGCGGTGGCGTAGATTCAACGGTTGCTGCAACGCTTATTCATAGGGCGATTGGCGATAAGCTTTATTGCATTTTCGTTGATAATGGCCTGCTGCGCAAAAATGAATTTGAGCAGGTAATGGAAGGGTATGCTCATCTCGGATTGAATGTGAAAGGTGTAGATGCCCGACAACGTTTCTATGCTGCACTCGAAGGAATTTCTGATCCTGAGCAAAAAAGAAAAATGATAGGCGGACTATTTATTGATGTCTTTCACGACGAAGCTCTTTTACTAAAAGATGTGAGCTTTCTGGGACAAGGAACTATTTATCCTGACGTGATCGAATCGGTTTCTGTTCATGGGCCGTCAGCAACTATCAAATCGCACCACAACGTAGGCGGCCTACCGGAAATCATGCACATGTCTTTGGTAGAACCGCTCCGTTTTCTTTTTAAAGATGAAGTGCGGAAAGTAGGACGCGAACTTGGAATTGATGAAATATTCATTGCCCGTCATCCCTTTCCCGGACCTGGATTGGGAATCAGAATTCTCGGGGCAGTTTCAGAAGAAAAAGTAAAACTGCTGCAAGAAGCAGATGCGATTTATATTCAAAACCTTCGGGACTTTGAACTCTATCATCAGGTTTGGCAGGCAGGGACTATTTTACTTCCGGTGCAAAGTGTGGGTGTAATGGGCGATGAGCGTACTTACGAATACACAATTGCCATTCGCGCTGTAACATCGGTAGATGGCATGACCGCCGACTGGGCACATTTACCTTACGATTTTCTTGCAAAAGTGTCGAACGATATCATCAATCAGGTACGAGGCATAAACAGAGTGGTGTACGACATTAGCTCAAAACCTCCGGCTACTATAGAGTGGGAATAATTCCTTTGAAGACGACTATGAAATTGAGAACAATTCTATTTTTTACCCTAATAGTTTTCCTTGCCGCGCCACAAAAATCGAGTGGGCAAATCTGGAAGAAATTGTTTGGGAAAGAAGAAAAAAGAAAACCCAGACCCAGACCAAAACCGGCAATAAAACCTAAAGACAAACAAGCCGGCGAAATTGCCACTAAGAAAAAAAGAAAAACTTTAGAGTACCCGGCCTCTAAAATAAAAAGCAGATATCGGATTGATGTTTTGGTGCCGCTTTATCTCGATGAATTGGTAAAAGATAATAAGCTCAGTTTTAAAGATAAAATCCCCGAAAAAGCTGCAATTGGCGTTAGCTTTTATGAGGGCATAAAACTCGCAGCCGACACGCTTACGGCAATGGGTTATAATGTAGATGTGTTCATTCATGATGTGACCCAGCAAGGACTTACTCCCAATGAACTGGTGAAAGGAGAAGTGCTGGAGGAAACTGATCTTGTAATTGGAGCGTTGCAATCTGCACAAATACCCGTAGTTGCAGAATTTGCCAAAAAGCGTCAGGTGAATTTCATTTCAGTAATTTCTCCATCCGATGCTAATGTAAAGGACAACTTGTTCTTTACAATGCTTCAACCCACCTTGGAAACCCATTGCGAACGCATTAGAGAGGCCGCGCTTAAAAAAACTTCCGGCAAAAAAACCATCCTGTTTTACAGAACCAACGACAATGTAGATTCTCTTGCATACAGCTATATTCTTTCTGAGGGCGAAAAGCCATTCACCAAAGTGCTTTTAAATAAATTGTTACAAAAAAAACAGTTAGAGCAATCATTTGATTCTGCCTCAACGAATTTTATTGTGATGCCGATAGTGGATAATGGCTATGCAGAAAGCATTTTACAACAACTGCATGAGTGGTTCCCACGCTATCAATTTGAGGTGTTTGGTATGCCGTCCTGGAAATTCATCAATACGCTGAGAAAACCAGATGCTTATCCTAATGTGGCAGTCAATTTTACTTCACCTTTCCATTACGATATTACTACCACCATGGCGCAAACGCTCTCGGCAAACTATAAAAAGCAATTTGGCGGGCGCATGGCAGAAATGGTTTTCAGGGGCTATGATGTGGTATTTTGGTATGCTTATCTGTTGCAGAATTATGGTACTGTTTACAACACCAAACAATCTGACAACAAAGTTGCGCCTTTTATAAAGTTTGAAATAAAGCCGCAATGGGATATCCAGCAAAACCTGCTTTACAACGAAAACGAACATCTCTTTCTTTATCGCTATCAAAGCGCTTCGTTTCTTGTAAATAGTCTTGATTAGTGACTTTCTGAAGTAATGGCTGCCGGAAGATTCACAGTCTTTGCACTTACCTTAATTTTTTCTTTCCCATTGGTGTAAAGGGCAGATGTTTCAGGCTCATTAATATTGAGCTTCGATTTGATAATTTCCGTTTTTGCAAGCCTTGATTTGCGCATAAAATAAAGAATGGCAAACAATCCAAAAGTCAGCGTGAGAATGGCAGCAATAGCAATATTGGGATTAAGATCCTGAACCAAAAGTGAAACTGAAATAATGAGAAGGTTAGCGGTGATAAGTGTGGTAACTGTATTGGAATGGCTAAAACCGAGATCAAGCAAATAATGGTGAAGATGTGTTCTGTCTGCTCGGAAAGGAGAATGTCCTTTTGCAATTCTGGTTACAAATACCCTGAAGGAATCGAACACCGGAATGAACAAGACAGACAAGGCAAAAATCAGCGCACCTTTGGGAGTATGAATAAACGATGCGAGTAAATTATTGCTGGGGTCGAATGAGTTAATAAATATGATGGATAAAACGGAAATAGTAAATCCGATAAATAAAGATCCACTGTCTCCCATAAATATTCGGGCAGGTGCAATATTGTAGCGCAAAAAACCCATGATTGCTCCCATCAACGCAAAGGCTACGTATGCTGCACTATAATTTTCCTGAATAAAAAGACAAGTGCCGAGGGCAAAAGAGCAAAGCACTCCTATGGTTCCCGCAAGTCCGTCTATGCCGTCAATAAGATTGAACGCATTGGTGATAAATATGCACCCCACTATAGAGAACACAACACTAAGCCATCCGGGCATTACATCAATACCCAAAATGCCATGAAGTGAAAACAATCGGATGTCTGCAACGTAAACGGTTATTACCGCTGCTACAATCTGTGCAAGGAATTTTTTGGTAGGCGTAAGGCTAATGATGTCATCTTTTATTCCCACCACAAACAAAATCATGGAGGCTGCAATCAGATAATTCCAGGTATGAAATGTTTCGAACTTAATGAAGATGGAAGCAACAATGGCAAAGGAGAAAAAGATGCCTACGCCGCCAAGATTGGGTACTACTTCTTTATGAATTTTGCGGTGATTGTCTGGCAAATCAAAAAGCTTTTTTCGCTTTGCTAACAAAATGATTTTAGGAATGGAAAACCCACATGCAACTGCTGCCAGAAGTGGTATTGCAACAAATAATACGTATGGGGGTATTTGATTCATAAGTGCCTTTCGAAACGAACCGGATTTTTAATCTTACCTAAAATTTTTTGTCCAAGCTTAGCTTTTAAAATTGAAACTTGTCGTTGTCAGAGGTCATAAATGAAATACAATATAGAAACATTTTATCAAAGCTATAACAATTATTCCAGCTAAATATTCCTTATGATCTCCGATACAAAAATAACTATTACACAATGCCAGAGTGTTGTTGAGTTGTTATCCGAAAGTTATTGAAACGTTAGTGCTCAGTAATATTTATTGATGAACGTGTAAAGATTGAACTCCGGCTGTTCCATTTCCGTCCTTATCTGATTTGCAAGCAAGCCTCTGTTTACGTTTTTCATCCGTCTTGCCTGTATTAGCTGCCAGCTTTTTTCTAACAGCAACTGCAATTTTCTTTCTGAATGAGATAAGCGACTTAGTAGTTCATCAATGCTCGCTGCCAATTCTTGAATTCCGGCATTGGTGGTCGCGACTGTTTTCAGCACGGCTGTTTCAAAATCTTCTGCTGCTTTTTCATGGGCCAAGATTCGTAGATTTCTGTACAGAGCCTCCGCCTGATCCCGGTCTGCTTTATTTACCACAAAAATGTCGGCAATCTCCATGATTCCCGCTTTAAGCGTCTGCACTTCATCGCCCGCTTCCGGCACCAACACTACCACCGTACAATCGGCAAGTCCTGCAATTTCCACTTCGCTTTGCCCTACGCCCACAGTCTCTACCAGCACATAATCGAAGGGCGCATTTTTTACCACATCTGCTATTTCCACAATTTTTGCGCTTAGTCCGCCCAGTGCCCCTCTGCTGGCAAGCGACCGAATGAACACATTTGGATGGTTATAGAAATGGTTCATTCTTATTCTATCCCCAAGTAACGCTCCATAATTGAAAGGAGAAGAAGGATCAACTGCTACCACTGCAATTTTTTTCCCCTGCTCCACCCAATAATGCAGCAGTGCATTTACCAGTGTACTTTTTCCGGCACCCGGCGGGCCCGTAATTCCTATTATTTTAGCGGCTCCGGTTTGTTGCAATCCTTGAAGCAGTGCGTCGTACCCATCAAGTTCATTTTCCACTATTGTGATAGCTCGCGCAAGTGATTTTTGTTCACCTGACGCTATGCTTTTCAGTAATTGTTTTATCTTGTCCTGCACTAAAAACGCTGTTTCTGTCGTTTAGAGAATAGAAAAATCCTTAGTGAACAAAAGTAGTTTTCTCCATTCGAAAGTTCTAAGAAGCAACATTGCATTGTTTGCGATTGTCTGCATGATTGCAGGCTTTTTTCTTTCGCGGGCAATGCTCTCAATGTCCATGATGTTGTTCGGACTCAACGGATTGCTGGGCATTCATCCCAAACAATGGTTTAAAGAAAAATGGTGGTTGCTGGGTGTTGCGTGGGTGGCCATGTATTTCATTTCCGGTTTTTGGAGCCATGATATGGACTATTGGCGCACACGCTGCGAAGTGAAATTACCGTTCCTGATCTTACCCATTGCATTTGCATTCACAGCGCCTTTTTCTCAAAAACAACAAAAGATTTTTACGCTCGCACTTAATTGTGTTTTACTTTTTGGCGTTGCTTATTCTCTTTCCTTTTTATTTAGCGACCCTGAATTTTACATAAAAGGCTACGACTATTCCAATGTTTTGCCCACGCTTCCAAAGGGAGATCATATAGTCTTCAGTTTGTCAATGGCGCTTGCGGTAGTATGGAATGTTTATTTTTTCCCGTACTGCAAAGATTTTTTGTTGAAAGCATTTGTATTGACCACAACCCTGATTTTCATTGTGATGCTGCATGTGCTTGCTGCGCGAACCGGACTTGCTGCACTGTATCTATTTGCAATTGGCTGGTGTATATATGCTGCGCTTAAAAAATCTACACGTATGCTCGGCATTGGGCTGTTAGTTGGTTTTCTCATCGCCGGATTTTTTGCGGCAAAATTTGTCCCAACGCTTCAAAACCGTTTAGATCATTTCAATTACACGATTGTAATGTTTAAAGAAGGAAACATGTCGGGCGATTACAGCGATATCGGAAGATACATGTCTTACGATATTGCACTCAAATTGATTAAGCGCCACCCGTGGCAGGGCGTAGGTGCAGGCAATATGCTCGACAGCATGAAAGGAGCATATGACCAATGGCATCCGCAACTACCCGATAAACAGCGCTTGATTCCCCACAACCAATTTCTTACTGTAGCACTTGGATGCGGCCTTCCCGCCATGCTACTTTTTATAGCGTGGGTACTTTATCCTTTGGCGGAAATAAAAAGAAACCGAACAGGTTTTTTCTTCTTAATACTCTGGTGCATGTTGCTGGTGCCACTGATGGTGGAGCCTGTTCTTGAAATTCAATTCGGCGTGTTCGTATATTTGTTCTTCACCCTGTGGCTGCGACGTATAATGCTCAACCAACGTGCAAAAGCCGGGGAACTGCAAGAACAAATTACCTGACAGATGATCAATTTCATTCCCATTTTTCCTTTAAACATTGTTGTATTTCCCGGCGAGCCGCTTAATCTGCACATATTCGAACCGCGCTATAAACAGATGATTCAGGAATGCTTGAAGGACAAAAAACCATTCGGCATCCTTCCTGTTTTAGAAGGTAAGATAGAAGAGTACGGCACGCTGATGGAAATAACCGAACTGGTAAAAGAATACGACAATGGGGAGCTTGATATTCGCACAAAAGGGGTAGCAGTATTTCGGGTATTGGAAGTGGTAAAAACTATCCCTGATAAATTATACCACGGTGCCATAGTTGATTACCCCACTAACATAATGGAGTATGGCGATAGTAACATTGCGCACGTAATTCTGAACGAAGTAAAACGCCTGTACACTTTGCTGAATGCAGCAGAAAAATTTCCTGATGGGAAGACTTCAATGATCTCTTATGAAGTAGCGCATTTTGTAGGATTCAACAAACAGCAGGAGTATGAATTGTTGTGCCTTTTGTCGGAAGTGCAACGACTGGAATACATCCGCAGACATCTTAACAACATGCTCCCCACCATTAAAGAGCTTGAAGAAATGAAAGCCCGCATCTTGCGAAACGGACATTTCAGAGATCTTTCACTGGAGGATTTTGATTTGTAATGGGATATAAAACTCTTCCAGATTTTAGAAACCTGGAAGAGCTTGACCAAGTTTACTGCAACACCAGTTTCCTTGTTATTTTTTCTCCGTCTGCTTTTATCTCTGCGAGGTAAAGACCACGGGGCAGCCTGCTTACATCTATTCTTGCTGAAAAGCGAGTACCTGCATTTGCATAGGTATGCTGCCAGACCACTGCACCGGTGACATGGGTAAGTGTAACCGAAAGCTCTTTGACCGATTTACCCGCATCCCATTGCAGGGATACTTTATCTGAAGCGGGGTTAGGATAAAGCAACACAGAGCTTACATGCTGCACATCGTTCACATCATTAGGCAGTATATCGAAACCGATATAAGGATTACCATTGGCTATCTCAATACTATTCCAAGTTCCAGAGGGGTTCTTTACTCGGCTATAATTTCTGCTGAAAGTTATAACGCTTGCCGTACGTAATCCGCTCGGAACATCTATGCTGTCAATATGTATTTCTATTATGAAATTTTTAATTCCGTTATAGTAAAATGGCTTTTGTAGCGCAAGGCCCACCCACTCACCCGTGTCAACGGGACCAGATACAAGGTAGCTGGCATCGTATAGTACTGTATCTGTGAGAGGATAAAAAGATAGAGGCGGTGTTTGATTGAAAAGCATACTGTCGCCATTTTCGTTACTCAGCATATAACCCATTTTTATCCAAAAATTTTTTAGGTGGTAGCTATTCAATACTAAAGGCACATGCTTACAACGGTAATACAGCTTTGTAATATAACCCGCAGGCATACTTTGGAAATCAGATGAGTAATACAGATCTTGACGCCAATTATTGTGATGCTGAAAGAGTGAATTAAAACCCAATATTGTATTTGGGTTCATGTAAAATTGTGGTGCATTTTGCGATTTTGCTTGCATACAAAACATAACACTTAATAAAAAAGACATTACCTTTTTCATACAATGATTAATTAGAAAGCCAGACTGCGCGTTGACTGCTTGGCTCGTGAAAGAATTATTGTTTAGTGAACTTTAAAGTTTGGGATGGTTTATTGGACTGTTGCAGCCTTATAACATACATCCCTCCCGGAAGATGCCTGATGTCTATCGAACTACCTTTGTTATACCCCTTCAGCATCAGCTTTCCGGTCATATCAAGAATCTCATAAGCGCTGTTGTCTGCTCCGGTTATTGTTAGCCTTTCAGCGGCAGGATTTGGATAAAGCCTGACACCAGGTTTACCGGGGTTGTGTATAATGCCCGTTGTGTTTCCCGGTTTATATGAAGCGCTGTTAGCGCTTACCTTATAAACTATGTCCGTTCCGTTGAACAATGCGCTTAATATATTTTTACCACTATTGCTGCTATTGCTAACGGCATATATCCGGTTGATGTCCCACATATTAAGTGTTGCGCTCTGGTTTACCACATACTCAGCTCCTACGGCTGCGGTGGATACATCAATGGTGCGCGAGATCACATCTTGAAGTGGCCCATTATTATAGTCCTGTGGATAAAAGCCGGTGGTGTATTGAGTATTGCCCACCTCGCTGCTATACGCCAGCCCTATGCCTGCCGCCACTGCGGGCGATTTACAATCAAGTCCCTGAAAAGGTGCGTAGTCCGACAGATGAGGAGTGTTGGCCCAATCATCATAACCATATACCTGATATGCGACAATTTGATTGGGAGGCGTTCCAAAAACCCTCGGATGGCAGGTGACTATCTGCCACTTAGTGCCGGATATAGCTGTGCCGTAATATTGGCTCATGGCTTCAATTCGTGAGATCACTGGTCGGTCATTAGACAACAAAGTAGTAGTTGTAGTGGCAAGCGTAAGGTTTACTTCAGCATGATACAGATCGCCAGCATTCGGGTCGTCACCATATACTATTTCCATCATCTTGTGTGAACCCATGTCATTATGATCTGTAAGGCATGCAACATCTGCCATACCGGAAGATGTGCTGTTTAGTAGCGTGGTATTGCCGGTAATTGATGCAGCAAAGCCTCCCATGCTGAACAAGTCGGCATGGGTATAAAATACAGCGCCGGGCGTGGCAGGCGTAAACGGAGTAATGGTTCCCGGAGAATATCCCTCCGACCATACAATAGCCAATTCGTGCAAACTTGGATGCCCATCTACCGTATTATTCGCATCGCTCCACATATCAATATGCGGGTTGCCATCGGTATCGCCATTTTCGGTAAAAATACCAGGAAAACCCGTGAGACTTATTGGCTGCGATGTTACCAGATTGACGGAAAAGGAAGGGTTGCCCACATTTGTAAGCTCATAAACATCCACATACAAATTGGCAGTTACCGGCTGCGTAAAAGGATTTGGCTCTACCAGATAAACAACCGCCAGAGCATAAGAGGTACCACTGCTGTGGGGAAACTGTCCATGACCCAAAACAATGTCAGGTTGCTTAGAATATTGCGGCAAAGTAATAGTCTGGCTGTTTCCTGAACCGTCTTCCACCCAAAACCAGGCTTGGGGTACCGCACTCCAACCTTGTGTTACCACATACCGCACTCCATTATCCCATGCGACAGTTTTCAGTAAGGGAGCATCGTCATCATTTCCTAATTGTAGCATATCGCAGTTAATCACAACATCTTCAAGATTGAAAAATGGCCATG
>CALMWT010000159.1 GCA_937870855.1 uncultured Taibaiella sp. | reverse complement strand
CGGTGGTGGAAACAGAAGCGCTGGTTGGCCCGGCAAAACCAGGCGCGGCGTACACATACCACTGCGTCTCCAACAGATTGCTGCCCATTGTTCCTTGTATCACAGGCTGCTGGGTGATGTTGAAGGTTGCCTTTCCATCTTTACAATCCACAGGCGTAATCACAAATGACGTAGGAGAAGGATTCCATCCTGCCGGTGCCACCGGTGTGCAGTTGGACGGCGGCAGACAGTCCACATAACTAACTACGTATTCATTAGATGTTGTTGTACAACCGCTACTTGTAACTTCTGCATAATAATATTCGGTAGCGAACGGACCTGTGGTAGTGTTATTGACATTGTAGGTAGTGCCGCCCGACTGAACGGTGGTAGTAGTGCTGCCAACCCGTTTCTTCCATACAATGGCGCCTCCGGTAGTTGTCAACGTAAGTGTAATCGGTCCCATCTGCGGTGCAGAACTTCCGGTGGTACATACTGCCAGCCCGCCTCCCGGTGCAATGCTAACATCCGGTGCAGGCAATATAAGTACTGAATTGGTCGCTGTGCTTGTAAAAACATTCGTGCTTGCTGCACAGCCAGAATGGGTAACTGTGGCTGTGACGGTGAAGTTTTGCGAAGAACCTGCAGGTATAGAATATGTATGTGAGGTACTTGTCCCCGTTGTGCCTGTCGTGCTGCCATCGCCAAAATCCCAGGCTATAGAACTGATGTTTGCCGTAGGCGTACTGCTTAGCATAAAATTCACAGGAATACCTTCACACTGGGAAGAAGGAGTTGGCGTGAGCGTAAACGTGGGCTGCGGCGCAATGCCAATAGGATAATTGAAACCAAACGTCTGTCCACATTTTGTAATGATGCAAACAAGATTAACTGAGATATTGGTAGTGGTATGATTCCATAAGACCGCAACACTAGGGGTACCCTGTCCCGATGAAATGCTGCCATAAGCTGGGTTGCTTAACTTCCAGAAATAGGTTTCTCCGGTAGTAAAAGAGAAGCTGTAGTTGTTGGTTGCGTCGGAACATACTTGTTGGTCTCCTGTAAAAGTGCCGGAAATATTTTCATCTGCTACAGGATAAATAGTAGCGTCAGAACGACAACCCGGCAGGTCAGTACGCTCCCTGTAGGCACGAACTTCCTTAGCGCCTGTAGCAGTCCATTGCACAGCGAAATTAGGACCACTGCCTGTCAATATGATTGTGCTGTTTTGCACGGCCTCCCAATAAAACATTATATTCGGATTGGCAACCGTAGCCGTATAATTATAGGGATTGAACAGGCATACCTTGTTAGCGCCGCTTATTGATTGAGGCGGAGCAGGTTTGGCAATCACTTCCACAATTACTGCCTTTGGTGCACAAAATGCTGTAGGATGAGATGCTTCGATAACATAATGTCCCGGACTTGCAAAAAGGCTTCCCGGTAATGTTACAGCAGTTGTATTGGATGTCGTGACTTGTGTTTGCGTTCCGTTAACCGGTTCTGTTACCGTCCAAGTTGTGATACCGCTAATGCTTGCAGGTGGATTAAGGTTGAATACAATAGAAGAGCCTTCGCAACTTTTCTTTGGCCCATGAATTACAGCAGTAGGCACAACAGTAATATCAAGGCTGGCTTTGCCACCACATTTTACCAATGTGTTGTAGTATGTGCAGTAAACCGTAAAACTGCCCGCAGTAGTTCCTGCAAGGATTTGTATTTCATTTCCGTTATCTGCATTGGAGGTAATGGTCGCACCACTACTGTTGTTAATGATCGTCCATGTAAAATTAGTGGCAGGCCAGGCGGGAAGTTTGTATTTAAAGTATTTGTCAGTGCAAATTTGGGTGGGGCCGCCTACAGTACCCTCTGCCAGTATCACAGGTACAGAAACACTGTTGGTCGCCACGCACACCCCATCGCAGTTACTGCCGTCTAAACTCACCGTACCGAAACCAGTGGGTCCTACATTGTTCCAATGAACAGCAATGGTGTTGGAATAGGGTGGTAATACAGGGTTGAGCGCCGGATCAACAATATCTCCTCCTGTAACCGACCAAAGATATCCAGGTCCGCAGTTTGCATTGGTGGAATAATAAGCCACTGAATTTTCGCACACTACAGAAGGACAGAAAATAGGTGGTCCCGGCTCGTCCTTCACAAAAATACAGGCAGTATAAGTTGATTTGCAGTTGCATTCATTTGTAACCGTGAGGGTAACAAAATACAGCCCGGGGGTAGTATAGGTGTGAGAGGGATTCTGAAGCGCGGAATGCGGTGAGCCGTCTCCGAAATTCCAATTCCAATAGGCAATAGGAGATGAAGGAGATGCAGTGGAAAGGTCTGTAAAATATACAGTTTGATTCAAACAAATTTCCCACGCCTGGTCGCATCCATCAACATCAGAAGAATAAGGAAGTCCGGCAGTAAAGAGAGCGGTAGGTGTTTCTATGATTTCTATACAAACTAATTTCTCCTTAATACACCCTGCTGTAGTCGTCTCCTTTATTTTTATATAACCTTGTCCGGGCGCACCCCAGTATGCATTTACGGAAGTACCTGTAGTCGTTTGCGGGCCACCTACCGCACCGAAGTCCCCGCCGTAAATAGTCCAGTCATAACTACTACCACTAATACCCGGAATTGAATTACCAGTATATGTGATAGAAGAATAAGCACACACTTTCACACAGCCACCTGTGTCTTCTAATATAGTTGGTGCATTGTTATGATCCATAAGAACATATTGGCAGGCTACATTATTATTGAAAGTGATAAACGGAAATGGCGCGGGATGTACATTGATATTCAGATTATACTGTTGTACTTGTGTACTTCCGGAAAAAACAGTTACAGTCAGAGTTGCAGTACCATCACTTGTCCAGGTAACATCCGTGGAATTGTTAGTTGGAGTTAAGGTTCCCAAAGGTGCAGATGACAAAGTCCATTGATAGGAAAGACCTGATTGGGGGACAACTGAATAAGTATAGTTGACACCTACGCATGCATCTGTGACACCTAATATCTGACCCGATGCCCAAAAAGGTTGGAAGGTAAGACACAACAACAGGCATCTTTTCAAAAATATTTTCATGACTTCAGTTTTACTATTGGTTATCGCAAACGATAAAACTAATTCTGGAAAAATGCGGGGGGGGGGAGATGTTTCATGAGAAATACTTTTAAGAATTGTTAAATGATATAACAAGTATAAGAAAAGTAGCTCATAAAAAAGACTTCGCAGCTTTTTCTAATTCATCAGCAACAGGTTCACGCTTCGTTGCAGAATATTGAAGGCAATTTCCGCCATCAGGTTTTCTTTGTCGAGCGTGGGATTTACTTCCGTTACTTCAAAGCAGCAAATCTTGTGGTTTTGCATAAAGGACGCGAGCATATCCTCTGCTTCACGTTCTCTCAACCCGTTGCTCACCGGTGTACCGGTTCCGCGTGATATGGAACTGTCGAGGCAATCAACATCGAATGAAACATAAATATCGTCGCAGTTGCTCAGGTGCATCAGCGTTTGCCGCACTACATTTTCTACTCCTTTACGCCGCACTTCCTGCACGGGTATCACTTTAATGTTGGATTTCTTGATGATGTACTCCTCCTCTTTTTCAAAATCGCGGAGTGCGATGAAGACAATATCCTCAGGGCGAATTTTGGGAGAAATTTTACCAATGTTTTTCAACTGATTCCATAACCCTATTGTTTTTTCATCGGGGTTATGCACCTGGTTTTCTTTATTGTCTTCTGCAAGTGCGGTAGCCAAAGGCATTCCGTGCATATTGCCCGAAGGCGTAGTGTAGGGCGAATGAAGATCAGCATGTGCATCTATCCATACTACTCCGAGGCGGTTTTTTGGTTTTGCCATTCTGATGCCTGCAATTGTTCCGCCTGCCGTGCTGTGATCTCCGGCAAGTACCAATGGAAACAAACCCGATCTCAGCGTGTCTGCTACACTTTTTGCAACACGTTCGTACATTGTCAGCACGCCATGAATTCGCTTTGCATAAGGAGATTGTACAGGTTCATACAAAAGCTTGTTTTCCGTTTCAACTTGCTCTGTGGGAAAGTTTACAAAAAAGCTGCTCATGAAATCGAGTGCTGCAATTTGTATCGCATCAATACCCAGGCTGGCACCTCGCGTACCCGCTCCTATTTCCGACTTTACTTCTATGATTTTGATATTGCGCATAGAGCGTCGAAGATAAGGCAATTGCTGAAAGTCACTAATTACATGCTTGTTCATCTACACTTATTGGGAAATAGCTGCTGCTGCATTCATTATATCTTGGCAATAAAAAAAGAGGCATCCCAAACGAGATAACCTCTTTTAAAGTTTATGTTGCTGCCTCGTCCTAAAATAGGTTGACACAAAAACAGTGTAACCGTTATGAATAAAG
>CALMWT010000158.1 GCA_937870855.1 uncultured Taibaiella sp. | reverse complement strand
TAGTTGCATTAGAGATTGAACCAGTACCGTTGTGTGTCCATAGAATAGTGCCATTAGTTGCAGACGCTTCAGCGCCTCCTAAAGTATAAGAACCATTAACGCAAATCGCAGTACTACCTCCTGCTGTTGCTGTAGGAAGTGGATCAACATTAACCGTATAGGTTGCGTTAGTAGTTTGGGGAGTACAAGTATTATTGCTTGTCACGGTCATTGTAAGAATAACAGCATTGCCTGCGTCTGTCAAGGCTGGTGTATAAGTTGGGGTAGTGGTAGTTGCATTAGAGATTGAACCAGTACCGTTGTGTGTCCATAGAATAGTGCCATTTGTTGCAGATGCTTCAGCGCCTCCTAAAGTATAAGAACCATTTACACAGATTGCGGTACTGCCACCTGCCGTTGCCGTGGGAAGTCCGTCAATAGCAAATGCTAAAGTGGTATTAAACGTAGGAAAAGCAGGTGTAGTCGCTGTTGCTTCTACACGAATTTGGTAATTTCCGGTTGGGGTTGATGCAGGAATTGTAGCATTGACAGAGCCAGGTAGAGCTACACCAGGAATAGTGGCAATGGTCGTAGCAACTAAAGCACCGTCAATTAGTTTCACAACAAAATCATTTCCAGCATTAAAGATTATCGGATTTAAGAGATCCTCTGAAAGATTGATTGTGATACTTGTTCCTGCGCAAAATGGCGCTGCTCCTGCCAGTGTTGGAGTAATTTGTTGTGCATTTATGCTATAACTTACGAATAACGTTAGCAAGAGCACTAATTTTTTTAGGTAATACATACACGGAAGTTGAATGGTGGTTTGGAAAAATTTTAGACAGACTGTGAACCAAGAGGCCAAAATATAAATTAACTTCATCCCTACAAATGTTGTATAAGAACTATTTTGGATTATCTTCAAATCTGCGATGTGCTGCTCTTTTCCGCGTTTTTTTTGTGGTTGTCATTTTGTTTCAGCCACATAAAGCCCACACACACGAGATTACTTTTTGCGGAGAAGTAATACCTCTTTCTGAAGATTTTGTAGTAAATAAACTCATGAACGTGATACGTAAGCAAATGCCTGGAGCTAACTTACCTGCACTCAAATACAAAGCATCCAGATGGTTTCCCACTATTGAAAAGTATTTGACAAAGCATGGGCTTCCTCTTGATTTCAAATACTTGCCGATAGTTGAAAGTGGATTTGCCAATGTAGAATCGAAAGCTGGAGCTTACGGTTTTTGGCAGCTTATGCCTGAAACCGCCAAAGAGTATAACCTAATTGTAAATGACTTTTTAGATGAACGGGACGACCCTGTGAAATCAACTCATGTTGCGTGTCTGCTGATCAAAAATTATTACAACTATATTAAGCGAAATTCCAACACATCTTCCTGGGTACTTACTGCGGCAGCTTACAATACCGGTATTGGAAATATAATGAAGGCAGTACGCAAACAGGGAAGCAATTATTTTAGAATGGATCTCAATCCTGAAACCGCAGAATATGTTTATAAACTTATTGCAATAAAGGAACTTTTTGAAAACCCGGAGTTATACATGAATGGTTTTGGCAGAAATGTTTTTACAGAAAGTGCAGCCACTCTTAAGAAGGAAAAAGCCAATGCGTCAGCAGCTAATAAAGTAGATGAAGAGTTCAGCGCAATTAGCTTTTCTGTAAAAGACGAAAAAAAACCTCAACCGAAGCAGAAGGAAATTTATTACATCCCTGCGGAAATATTTTCTCCCGGAAAAAAGTTTAAAGATGGGCAACTTGTTTCCATTTTATTGGGAGAAGACTTGAAATTGCCTGGTAAGTTCAATAAAAAAGGAAACGTTATCAAAGGCATAGGTTGGAAAGTGGAAAATCGGGTGTACATAAATTTAGGGTATGGACATGCCGTTCAAGTGATGGATATTAAAATGACGAAAGGAATTCCTGAAGCAGAGATTAGTAAAAAAGGACAAACGCTGTTTTTGAAGGTTGAAGTCTGAATTTTCACGAAAAAAACTCGTGTTCGTGCCAACATTGTAAGCAGCGGATATTATATTTACCCTGTAACTTACCATTGATACCGCTTGTGAGACATCTTTGTTTTTTACTTTGTTTTTTATCTCCTTTTGTTGGTTTAGCTCAAAAACTGAAAATTAATGGCGCAACCATTTATGTTTCTGACAAGACAAAACCAATTCTTGATTTCGGACACAATATTTCCAACGTTACCTACGACGAGTCCAATTACGACAATCCTATTGAAGACAGCCGCATTACATTAAAGGCGAAAAAAGGCAATCCCCCCGAAAGCACTTTGCTTGTAATAGACGAGAAAAAAAACCAATTTTTATTTAAGGTTGTATTTGTAGCTGACAAAAAGTTCACTCCATATATTTCTCTTACCAATGAAGAAGAAATCACAAAATTTTTAGCAGAACAGCAAAGCACCCCCTCAACCGAAAAACCGGCAGTTGAAAAAGTCCAATCTCCACCAAGTAAGCAAGAACCAGCGCAAGAGCAAAAAGTAACAGAACAGGCTAATACAAATCAATCGCAAGGAGAGGACAAAGTGCTTGACATAAAAGATGAAGAGCTGAATGATTACATCAAAAAACTTGTTGATTATTTTTACAAAAATTGTAGCAACATCCACAACGATAAGGCTAATGCCCAAACTTATATTAAGCGTATAATGGAAAGGGTGTTTAATAATTGCGATAGCTGCGTGGTGCAAACAATAAGCAAAAAGGAAAAGATACCAGTACCGCTTAAAATCCCCGCCTATTTAAACCGTCTGAAAATTCTACCGTATAAAAAAATTGACATCACTGCGGAAAACATAACGCTTGCAAGCAATATTCGCAAAGCCGAAGATGGAAAATACTACGCAACCATTAGCATCCTTCAGAAATTTCAAGGCTACTCAGGTAATGAACTTCGAAGAACTTATGAAGACCGAACAGTGAAAACATCGGAAGTGGAAATCGTAATTTTTGATGAAATGGAAGCTGGCATTGTAAAACAGAAATGGCGTGCTTATTTGAGAGACATTAAAGCAACCGAAATTCAAGACTGATGATGAGAAGTTTTTGTTGCCTGACCATTTTATTGTGTGCTTTTCTGGGTGCTAACGCACAGACTTTTTCAGCCGGACCATCAAAAGAAACAGAGACTTTTTTCTATCGGGTAAAAAGTATTGATGACTTTATTGAGCGTTTCAACGACGACCCAAGATCATCAGTGCGACGCGAGTTTAAAAATATGGAAAAGGAGGCAATGGTTTCACGACCAAAATTATTGCTCTCTGTATTCAATTGGCAAAATGAAGCCCTCAAGGCCTCGACCAACACCCAGGATTTTTTCAATCAGATTTTAGATTCTGCCGCACCACTTTTTGTTCGCTTTACAGATAGTAATTGGTATGCAGATGCACTCTGTGATTTTTCCTTCGATGATAAGGTTATTCAAATGCGCCTTGTATTGCATGTGAAGCACATGGGCGAAAAGGGAACGAAATGGATGATTGCAGGAGTACAGGATCATGCTATTCTTGGTAATGCAAATGTTTCAGAAAACGGCAAGTCGCCCGGTGGTCAGGTAAAGCAGTCTATACCGCCAAGTAACTACGCTGTTAATTTCCTTGAACTACGAAAAGTGCTGAACAAGGATATGGACGAAACAAGTTGTTTTGCGTCGGACTTCTTACTCACAAATAAGGGAAAGCAATTAGTACAATTGGTAAAAGAACAAAGGCTAAAATTTGTCCAGGCAACCGAAATGAAATTCTATTTCCTACAATTATCAGATTGGATATTTACGGTTGAGGAGTTTAACAGGAATACAAAAAACAGCGGTTGGCTGATAAATGAGATCAGAAAAGTTAGTGAAGTTGATAAGGACAAGGTCAAGCTTGCACTCTTGTACAGGATATAATATCTCAATTATGAAAGTCTTAAGCCGTCAAAATATTTTTAGAATAGTAACCCTTTCTCTGTTGTGTACGTTTTCAGCACAACTGAAGGCTCAGAAAAAGATAGACGCCGCCGATAAAAGAAAGATTGGCTATGCTATTCAAACTACTTTAGACAACCACAAGGAACTGGTTTCTTTTGTAACCAACCCAGCCAATGTTCAGGAAATTGAAGCCGGAGTTCAAAATGTTGTTCGGGAATATTATTTAAGTGACAACGTAAAAGTAGATGCAGACTACGATGCAACTGTGAAAGGAACAGGCAAGGGACAGGTCACTATTTATGAATATCTTACTGATTTACACAATTATTTTAAACCGCGTGGTGATGTAAATTTTATTCAGATCACTAATGAATGGGACGGAAAGATTTTTGAAGGAGATGCTCCCTGGGTACAAGTAAATTTTCGACAAGAATTTTCCGGTAAAGACAAAAACGGTAAAACCTACGCACCGGTTAGCAAGGTTGCAGAAATGCAACTTAAAAAAGCAGGTAGCGAATGGATTGCGAAAATCTCCAACATTTATTTTGTAGATAAGCTAAGCTCACAATCGCCTCCGAAGGAAATTACTATAGTTGGAGAAACTAACAGAACAGAGGAAATTTCGGACATAGAACATTTTGATGAAAGCTATTATTTGGCTCGTTTAGAACAAGGCAGAATAGCATTTAATAACAGGAAATATGGCAGAGCATATTATTTCCTTAAAGAAGCAGAGGGTGGAAGAAGTCAGAAAGATGCAGCAGAAAGAATAATGACAGATCTCAAGAATAAATTACGTGCCGAAAATGGTTCGTATGAAGAGTACCTTTCGAGTGATCTTTCAAAAGAAGCAAGATTATTTCAGCAAAAGAAAGACTACACTACTGCTCAAAAACTCTATCAGCACGCCTTTATCATCAACAATAAAAATCTTGATGCTCGAACAAATGCAGAATTGCTCTTGCAATATGTCAATAACCAAAGGTCACTCGAACGCCTCTATCGGAACGGACATTATGAAGATGCAATTGCGGGCTATCACCGTTCAATAAACGCAGACAAAAATAACAGCACCCTTCTGCTGGGATTAGCACGCTGCTACGTAAAAACAGGAAATGATTCTTTAGCGGAAATTTATTTTTCAAAGGCTATTGAAAGTAATAATGACAATGTACAGATCTATAAATGGCAAGCAGATTTTTTGAAGCAAAACCATAGGTATGAAGAAGCGGAAAAAGCATTTATCAATTTTTTGAACCATGCTGAAGTAAATGACCCCGATCTTGCCTATATAAATTCTTTGAGAACCTCCATTAAAGGTATAGCTCTTTTCAATTCAGGAAATAAAGCAGAAGCACTCGACTCCCTTCACAAAGCAATAAAGTACTATGAAAAGAACGCCGAAGCTTACTCTTATTTAAGCAGATATTATGCAGAAGATCAAAGAAACTACAAGGAAGCCGAAAAATATGTTGATCTGGCTATTTCAAAAGATACCAATTACGTTCCGGCATACATTCAAAAGGCTGAACTTTTAGTGAAAAAGGTTGCGCTATTAAATCTTTCACCCAACCACTCTTCGGTAGATGATAATAAAAGAGAAGCCGTAAGATTATTGACACAGGCAATTTCTAAAGACCGCAGAAACAATGAAGCTTATTTTAATCGTGGCAAATTATATCTTGACCTCGGCGGAGCTTCAAATCTTGTAGCTGCAAGAGAAGATTTCACAAAAGCTTCCGATGACACACTCAACAACAGGTATAGATACTATGCAATGTGGTATCGTGGAAAATGTCGCTACGCCCTTGGCGGAGAAGAGCTTCGAAAGGCTCTTGAAGATTTCAAGCAGTCGGCGGCAAATTATGGAGCTACGAAACCCTATTGTGTTGATTATGGATTTCTATTATTGAAGTTGGGAGATGCACAAACAGCTATCCAATGGTTTAAAAAAGCTAACAATCCAGAAGCGAACTATGGAGAAATTTTAAGCAATATAAAATTGAATCAGAATTCCATAAATGCCGATAAGGATAAATTGGAAAGAGCTTTTATGACTGGTAGTTTAAAAAGAGATCGTGTTGCAAAAGATTTCTTAGACCTCGGATTGAGCGATATGCTTAAACAAGAACCTATGAAAAGTCTTATGAGAAAGCTAAACTAATTTCATCCGAATGTCAAATACATCCTTCACTACCCAATTACTTAATGAACTACGCTCCATAAGCTATGACTTTAAAGCGAGCGTAATAGCAGGTGAAGTAACTGAGGGCGGGGTAGAGATAGATCAGATTGCTTTTAAAAATTTGAGTATTTTCAGGCGGTTTGTTTCTCGTGAAGTTGAGCGTATCAGGTGGGAACATTCCGGTGCGGACAGCGATTATCTTCTTTTTGAAGTAAATAAAGAAGGTCTGTATGACATGCTTCCTGAAGCTTTGTTTCATGAGGCGAAAAAAAAGGAAAAAGATCAGTCGGATGAGAAGCAAATAAGAGAACAAAAAGTTCAGGAGAAGTACGCCCGAGATTTTTTCAGTCCCATAGAAAATGAGTTTGCACGAAGGTTACTGTTGTTTGATATTATTGAACGCGAACTGTACAAGAATAGCAACCCCGCCAAGAGCAGACAATTTTTTGAGTATTTTTTTGGCAACAGCAAAAACTTAAGTGATGCGCAGGTACTAACGCTCACTTATATTCTGCCACTTTCCTACAAAATCCGTTCAAATGTTGATCTTATCAGCATTACTTTATCCAGAATATTGAATGCGAAGGTTACGGTAACGAAGAAGCATGTTAAAGCATTTATTGCAGCCAATATTAATAGCAAAGAACTCGGCATTGGTACACTCGGCGTAGATACTATTCTGGGGGATCGTTGTGTTACTTACAGTTTTCAGTATGAAATAACAATTGAAGATGTGGCGGCAGAAGATTACAAACAATTTACCACTAACCAACCCCACTATAATGTTATTGCTTTCGTATCACCTTATTTTTTTCCTGCGAATGCAGAAGTAAATCTCACTTTATATCCTTGTAAAGAGGATAGAAAACTAAAACTTTCAGACAGCACACAGCATTCCTTTTTAGGATTTAATTCTTATATTTAAGACCACTTTTTTAAATGGAACTCTTAGTTTACTTAATTACACTTGGTATTATCAGCATTGCCTGTATTGTGGGCTTTTTCATTGTTAGCAAGCAAAACAAAGCCTGGAGCAACAAACAGGTAATCCTCTATTATCTGGCAGTAGGGGTTTTCATTTCCGCATGTGGCTTTTCAGGATTGATACCGGGTCTTACTGGTTCTTTTCTGTATTATGTAATGTTTCAGATTTTCTTTTTCGGTTTGGGCTTTCTGGTTTCCTGGCTTTGGAATAAAGGACTTGGAGAGGACATGCCCAATCAAAGCAAAACGAAGATTAGTAGCATTTTATTTGTATTGATCAATGCCATCATCGGTATGATCGGTTTTACGTTGGTATTTCACTATTGCAACCCCGATGGAATGGCACCTTATTTTGCGATGTCTATAATTCCGTTCGTACTCCCGCAGTTTATCTCAGTGAGTTTTGCAGCCTACAGAGAAATACCTCATGAAATTCATAAAGTCTGGTATTTTCCGCTTGATGCTGATGAAATTGATTTCGACAAAATTGACACGAGTACGATCTATATGCTGGAACTTGAATACTCAAAATCAATTCAGGATCCGCGACTGACAAATACAAAATTGCGGGCGCCACTTGGAATGAAATTTGGCGATTGGTTCAGGTCATTTGTAGAGAACTACAATTACAAGTACGACTCCGACCCTATTCATTACCTGAATCAGGATCACACACCACACGGATGGATTTTTTATGTGAAGCCTTCCTTTTTAGGCGGTGCAAAATATATTGACCCGGATAAGACAATTCTTGAAAATAAGCTTACTGAAAAGCGTTCCATAATTGCACGCAGGGTAGGCTTTGTAGAAGACGTTCAATACAACTAACAGTTTTTAACTACAGATGATTCATGTTACCTAAGCTGAAATTCCACCTCACAAATTGGGTTGACGGTATGAAGATCAACCGTCAGCATTTTGTGGACAGTGAAAACTCGATGCTCGATCAGGTGAGAGACGCTTACGCCACCTCGCTTAATGGCTACAATTATGGACTCTTGCAACCCTTGCCGGGAGAAAAAACTTCACTTGATTGCAATGTACTCCAATCCCAAACAAGGCAATTTAAGATTAGCGTACCTTATTGCAGAGCGGTAACAGCAGGTGGTTGTCGCATAGAATTATTACCTGGTATTCATCCTGAACTTATTAGCGATAGTACACTGTTTTCGGAGGCAGAGGGTTATGAAAGTATGAAGACAGGCAATGGCTCCTACTTTGCTGTGATAAGCGTAGATCCTTATAATCGCCAGGCATTTGGACCGGCCGCTGCCGATGAGTATCCTCCCAGAAATCAATTTAGCATTAGTAGTTACAGGCTTAGTTTAATACCAGAAGATGCCATTCACACGGGTTCTTTTGGCGCTAATAATTTGCCGATTGCAAGATTTAGTTTGAGAAATGGTGAGTTTATAAAAGACAATGATTACATACCACCGTGTGCTGTAGTTGGTGCTCATCCGGGTACCAAGCAACTTTATAACACAATTGCAGAAAGGCTTAATCTGATTCAGGAAACAAGCGCAGACATTGCTCAGAAAGTTGTAGAGCTTGCGCAAAACACATCGCTCGCCATCAATCTGAAAAAAATTTGCGAGCAATCGGTATTGCATATTTCTTCCGAGTTTTTCTTTTTCAGAATGATGTATCGGCAGCAATCACCCATTTATATTGCTAACACAATAATTAAACTGGCAAACCTTATCAATATTTCACTCAATTTTTTGTCTGTAAAAGAAAAAGAAGAGTTGCTTCAGTATTTCAGTTATTGGAACGAGGTAAGTCCAGGCAAGTTTGAAGAAATGATGGCAGCGGTGATTAATGCAGATTACGACCACGAGAATATTTATGATTTTTTTCAGCCTCTTCTTGCTTTCTTAAAAACATGGGTGGATCTGCTTGAGAAACTTAAAGACCTCAAACTGATAGGACAGAAGAATGAGAAATTTGACTTTGGCGGAAGAACGATGGAAACGCCGAAGGAAAAAGGAAAGGGTAAGTTCAGCATATTCGATTAACCAAATTATTACATTAACAGTAGAAAAGATTAGCACCATTATGAAGCCAATAAACAGTAAAGAAAGATCGAAACAAGTATGGCAATTCATCTTTATTTTCTTTGCCCTCGCTATTGTTCCAATAGCTCTTATTTTCTTTTCTTATCATAAAGTGCCGGAGAAGCTTTCAGATATTGAACAGCGAAAGCTTATGAATTATTCCAACTTTGAGCGCTCGCAAAAAGTGTTGATCAAACACCTGACGGAAATTGATTCAAATCTCAACATGCTTGCAAATGAAAGTTCAAATGAACTTCCTGAAGTAATAAACATGCGCATCGGAAAGGGATTGGAAGACATTAAGGAAGCAGACACGAGCAGGTTAGTTTCTATGATTTCATCTGGATACAATAATCACTTGAAACATGTAAATACTTTGATCAAAACGCGAAACGAACTTAAAAATACAGGTAGCGGAACGAAAGAATTGCAACAACAACTACAGGATTGTAAGCAGACAATTCAAATGCTCCAGATGCGTAGTGCCTCTCCAATGCCATAATTATCCACTTAACTTTTTCATCTTTCAATCTTCGTCATGACCACTCTTTCCTTCAGTGAATCGCTAAAGACAGCCGTACAGGTAGCCATTTCTTTCGCTAAAGAATACCGAAATGAAAAATTTTCATTAGCACATTTGTTGCGTGGGCTTTTGCACAAAGATGCAGGACTACACACGTTTCTTTCGTCTCTCGATAAGGACATCAGCTACATGACGGAGTGGGCGGAAATCCGAATTGATGAATATCCAAAGTCGGGTAAAGTTGCGGAGTCAGTAACTGCCGATGAAGCGGTGGCAAACGTGTTTGAAGAAGCAGATAACATTCGGCTGAAACTTGGATTGGATGATATAACTCCCATCTGTACACTTGCCGCTTTGGTAAAGCCCAATGTTGGTTTTTCGGGCGAACAATTGAAATCTTTCCCGCTAAGAGAAAAGGAAATTCTTGATTTATACGTTAGTGATAGTTCCCTCAGCCAGGCAGTTAGTGCGGGCAATGGCGCTACGAATGGTAACGGAACTCAGTCTGCAAAAGGGAACAATGCGCTTTTGAAATATTGCGTTGACAAAACATCCCTTGCCAGAGAAGGAAAAATTGATCCAATCATCGGGCGCGATAAAGAAATGCTGATGATGCTTGAAATTCTCGGCAGAAGAACAAAGCCAAATGTAATTATTACTGGCGATCCCGGAGTAGGTAAAACCGCATTGGTAGATGGCTTTGCATTGGCAATTATCGAAAATCGCGTACCAGACAATTTGAAAAATGCTTTTCTCTATGAACTTGATCTTGGAGCCTTGTTTGCAGGTGCTTCTTATAAAGGAGAAGTGGAGGAGAGGCTGAAAAATATTATTAAGGAAGTAAAACAATTTGATAAGGCAATCCTTTTCATTGATGAAATACACACGTTGCTCGATCCTAAGGGGAGTGCAGGCGGTTCGGCAAATCTTTTGAAACCCGAACTTGCGCGTGGTGAAATAACTGTAATTGGAGCTACCACGCTCGATGAATACCGTAAGATTATTGAGCCAGAGCAGGCTTTCAGCCGTCGTTTTGAATTGGTAAGAGTAGATGAACCCGATCTTCCTACAGCGGCTAAGATGCTCGAAAAATTAGCAAGCGCTTTTGAATCACATCATGGTTTGCAAATAGAGCGCGATGTATTGGCGGAATGTGCGCGGCTTGCCAAGAGATATGTAAAAGACAGAAGATTGCCCGATGCTGCAGTGGACTTGCTCGACAGAACTATGGCCGCTTTAAAAATGATGAATCAAACATCTGTCAATGAGTTGGAGCAACTTACTACCGAGTTTGAAACATTGGTTGCAGATGCTTCTTTGGATGAGGCGACAAGAAGGCTTGAATACAAATGGTTTTACAAATCCCTCAAGAATAGATTAAGTCCTGTATTGTTCGGACGGCTGGAAGACCCTACAGATATTGAAAAGCTGGAGACTGCGACCGAAATGGAACAAAGCATAGCAACTACACTCGACAGTCTGAAATCTTTTGCGAAAGAAATAAAAGACATTGTTACCAAGCAGGAACTTGCGGCAATTGTTGCTTTTAAAACCGGAATCCCTATGGGTAAAATCCAGGCAAAGGAGCAGCAAAAGCTGAATGAAATGGAAAACATTATTA
>CALMWT010000157.1 GCA_937870855.1 uncultured Taibaiella sp. | reverse complement strand
TTCTGTATGTGGATTCGAGAGGAAATACCGGACAAGGGGTAGATGTGAAAGTGAAACAGGTTTCTATTTTTCCCATTTTGCCAAGCATAACCTCCAATTTCAGTTTTTAGGGAAAACTAGTAGCCTAAGTTAATCCCGATGCTTAATGCCCATGGCGGTATGGAAGCGTTTGTTTTTTGTGCATCTCTTTTGAACTCATCGCTTCTGAAGGGGCGAAAAACTTGTACACTAATCTTATTTGTCCTTCTTTTGTTGACATCAGCTTCAAAGCCAACTCCGGGAGTCCACCCAAAGTATGTGCCCTTTCTTACAGTAGCTCCGTTAGAATTCTTGACGATAAGGACAGCATTGTATCCATACATTATTGTCGCAGTTGGTCGGAACGTTTTGCCGGGTAACATCTTCAACGACACTCCGGCATTTACACCCACACTGGCAAGATTAAAACCAACTCCGCCAAACAAACTAAGAAAACTGACAGGCAAATACTCTACTTTCAGTCCAATCCCGCCGTAATCTAAACCGAGACCAAAACCAGTATAAACTGTGGGTCTTTTCACTGCTGCCTCTTCTTTCATTAATTGCCGCTCTTTTCTTGGTTTTGTAGAAGATGGAATAGGGCCATTTCTTTGAATCTGTGCAAATGAATAACAGACGATAAAGCAGGGTAAGACAGTTACAACAATAGCCTTTAGCATAGGTAGAATTTTTTCAAGAAAAGGCATAAATATAGTTTGACTGTGCGCTTGTAAAAGGTATAGTGGTCTTCATTCTATAAAAAGATGTTCACACAGCGTGGGTAAGTAACGACGGATAAAACATACAGCTAAGGCACAATGTTTTTAATTTCATAATTGTAGTTCTTTAGTTAATAAAGGAAAGTCTTTTAAAAGGCTTCAGGGCAATACCGGTGCTCAAAATGTAGTTTCATGGAAAGCTACTTTTACTATTGCTTACGCGACCCGGCAACTGTTGACGTGAAAGTGTACTGGTTTTTCACCCGCTCGCTTAACACATTTATAACTTGACGCACAACCCTTTGTTACTTAAATTAGTAAACGAAAATTCTAAGCACTTTGACAGAAGCAATCATTAACCTCGAGACAGTAAACCCGATTGAATTTTTCGGGATCAACAACAGCAAATTCGACCTTCTAAAACGCAAATTTCCTCTTCTTAAAATTCTCTCGCGCGGGCAGCAAATCAAGCTTTCGGGGCAGCCCGATGAGGTGGCAGTGGCACAAGGAAAAATTGGGCAAGTGATAAAATATCTTGAGCGAAACGGGCACCTTTCTGAAAATTATTTTTCCCGAATTCTGGGAGACGAAGAACAGGGAGAAGCGCCTGTAGAAGATGTAACCAATAACGATATTTTGGTTTTTGGCCCTAACGGAAAGGTGATACGCGCCAAGACTGCGAACCAGAAAGCAATGGCTACCGTTTCAGAAAAGAACGACATCATTTTTGCCATCGGCCCAGCCGGTACGGGTAAAACATACACTGCCGTAGCACTTGCAGTAAGAGCATTGAAAAATAAGGCGGTGCGGAAAATAATACTTACCCGACCTGCAGTAGAAGCAGGGGAAAGTCTGGGATTTTTGCCCGGCGATCTGAAAGAAAAAATTGACCCGTATTTGCGTCCACTGTACGATGCGCTCGATGATATGATACCGAGCGACAAGTTGAATTACTACATGGCAAACCGCATTATTGAAATTGCGCCACTTGCCTACATGCGCGGGCGTACACTCGACAATTCGTTTATCATACTTGATGAGGCGCAGAATGCTACCGACCTGCAATTGAAAATGTTCCTAACACGCATTGGGTCTTCGGCAAAGGCAATTATCACGGGCGATATTACACAGGTAGATCTTCCTAAAAATCAGAAATCAGGATTGGTAAAAGCTTCCAGAATTCTCCGCAACATTGAAGGCATTGCACATATTGAGCTTGATGAAGAAGATGTAGTTCGTCACCGTCTTGTGAAGCACATTATCCGCGCTTACGACCGCGAGCAGGAACGTGAAGAACAAAGACAGGACGATTATAAAAGCAAAAAAGACGGGAAGGTGCGGGAGGAGCAGAAGCCTGATGAGCAATTGAAATCCTGATAAGTTTGCAAAAATTGAGTTGAGACAGTCGGCAAAGTCCGGCTGTTTTTTTCAATTGATTTTAATGGAGGTTTTTTAAAGACGAGATCAACCAATAACTATCAACCATCAACTATCAACCATTTCCAATGTAAATCCGAAGGAAGAACCTACGCCAGGTTTACTGCGTGCATTTACGGTTTGCCCATGCGCCTCTACAATATGCTTCACAATTGCAAGACCTAATCCGGTGCCTCCTATAGTACGGCTCCGACTCCGGTCGGCGCGATAAAAACGTTCAAAAACACGCGAAAGATGTTCCTCGGCAATGCCGGGTCCATTGTCTGAAATTTCAATATAGACATGCTTGTCGTCCATAACGTAGCAACCTGCTGTAATGCTGCCACCTTCGTTACCATATTTTATCGCATTTTCAATGAGGTTTGCCAGCACCTGTTTGATCTTGGGTTTGTCGGCATACACCTGCAATGAACCTTCTGTGCCTTTTTTAAAACTGAGTGTAATATTCTTTTCAGCAGCGCTCAACGACATTTCTTCAAAAATATCGCTGACAAGATCCTGAATAATAAACGCTTCCTGAACGATGGGAATGCGACCTGATTCCAGTTTTGATATTTCTCCAAGATCGTCAGCCAACCTCACCAACCTATCAATTCCTTTTGAAGCATTGGTAAGAAATTTTCTATTCACAGATTTATCATCCAGCGCACCGCCAAGCAGCGTATCAACATAACCCTGAATGGTGAAGATTGGCGTGCGTAATTCATGGGCAAGGTTCATCAGAAATTCTTTACGAAACTGTTCATTAGCTCGTAAAATTTCGATTTCCTGACTTTTTTGTGCAGCCCATTTTTGCACGTCCTTATTTACCTCGTCGAGAGATTTTTGCGGGAGAATGGTGTTGTAGAAAAACTCTTCTTTGCGCGTTGCTTTCGTTTGATAAATGAATTTATAAATCAGCTTGATCTTCCGGTAAATAAACCGTTGAAGCGTGTAGTAGTAGAGGTAATAAGTAATAATGAAAGTGAGCGAAAATACAACCAGCGGTATGTACCATTTGGGTTGGAGCGTAAGGCTAAGCAGTGCGTTTACACTTGAAATAATTACAGCAGTAAAAGAGGAAAGTATGCGAGGGGAAAGATTTTTGGTATCGAAAACCGACATGAATTAAAGCTACAGCATTTCGAATTTATAACCTACCCCCTTTACTGTAGTTATAAGATCAATGCCTATTTTCTGGCGGATTTTTCGGATGTGTACGTCAATAGTACGGTCGCCTACAATTACATCGGTGCCCCACACTCGTTGCAATATTTCATTGCGAAGAAAAACACGTCCTGGCTTTGAGGCAAGCAACGAAAGCAATTCAAATTCTTTTTTGGCAAGAATTATTTCGTCGCCTTTATAGTTTACGGTGTACTTGGTTTTATTGATCTCCAGATCGCCAAAAGACAACTTCAGTTCCTGATCTTCCTCTTTTCTAAATCGGCGAAGAGCAGCACTTATACGAGTAGCAAGTAGTTCGGGTTTTATGGGCTTTGAAATGTAATCGTCTGCACCCACTTGCAAACCTGCAATCTCTGATTTTTCATCATTGAGGGCAGTGAGAAAAATAATGGCGGTGTTTTCAAACTCGGGTAATTGCCTCAATTCCTTCACAGCCTGAATTCCATCTCTATTGGGCATCATTACGTCCATTAGTATCAAGTCCGGGCGAAATTCTTTTGCCTTTCTGATAGCCTCTACTCCGTCGCGGGCACTCGCAATGCTGTAACCTTTGCTGCGCAAATTGTAGGTGATGAACTCTACAATATCTGGCTCATCATCTACTATCAATATTTTACCGGGGAACAAATCCATAAATGCAGTGCAAAATTAGGACGGCAATTGTGAAGTGTAAGGAAACAGAGATTATGTTTTTGTTACCAAAAGATTGAACATAATTCTCAAAAAACTTCTCGCAACAAAAACCCTTTCGTTTGAAAGGGTTGAAAAATTTTACTACCTGAGGTTGATACTACTGTTGCCTATTTTATATCCTTCGTTGTAAATCTCAATCTGATATGCTCCACGCTCATAGCTATTATCCTGATGCCAGTCAACCGAGATATTGCTCACCGGTTCGCCTTGCTTCAGGCTGATTTGCTTTACAGTGGTGTAATTCAAATTTTGTCCATCGTAAGTATCTGTTGAGCCGGAACCCTGTGCTGCGTTTACCAAAAGGTTTCCACTCGGTGCAATAATTCTTACAAAAAGATCTTTCACCCCATCTTCTGCAATTCTGTTTTCATCAATATCGAAAGTGACCCTGAACACATCAACCCGGTTTGCTTTCGAAGTTTCCTTTTCCTT
>CALMWT010000156.1 GCA_937870855.1 uncultured Taibaiella sp. | reverse complement strand
TATTATGGTCAGCAGCCTCCGTCAAATGTATTCAACCCACTGGCATGGGCAGAATTTTTTGAAGCCTGGAAGCGAGGAGATTTCCGTAAAAAATATTAATAGTCCACCAGTATCTTCTCCTCTTGTAGGGAGGCTTTAATCGCTTCGTCATCGAAGGAGTTCATGCGAATTACAAAATGATTCGGTAGTTCTTTTACCGGTTCGTAAATGCCTTCCTCTTTGTTTTCGTCTGTACGTTTAAAAATGAGATACTTGTAGTTCTCTTGCTTTAGCTCATTGTAAAGCTCTTGAGTAAGTGGCGTTGCGTTCATATTGCAGTTGTTTTCTAAAATTGAATTGCAAGTAGCCTTGCGATACTTTAGTAAATTTTAGGAGCAGTTGTTCAGGCTGCCCTCTCTTTTGTTTGCATGGGTTAAAAGTAAGAAAAAAACAAAACCAAAAAATACTCCATTTAAGTTGACTTAAGTACCTGAAAGAGAGCATTTACAAACAATATCTTTGCGGCTCTCATATTTTTATAGAAAATGAAAAGCTTTGCAAGTGATAACTACGCCGGCGTATTGCCCGAAATAATGGAAGCCTTGCAAAAGGCAAATCACGACCACGCGATATCTTATGGCAATGATACACTGACGAATCGGGTACGAAAATTTTTTAAAGAAATTTTTGAGGCGGATGTAGAGGTGCTGTTTGTATTGAATGGAACAGGTGCCAACGTCCTTAGCATCAGTAGTGCCACACAAACTTTCAATTCTGTTTTATGCGCCGATATTTCTCATTTTTACAACGACGAATCGTCTGCACCGGAAACCTTTACCGGTTGTAGATTTTTTCCGATAACAAGTAACCAGCACGGTAAACTTGATGTGGCTGCGCTGGAAAAGAAAATAATTCGTAAAGATGATATTCATTTTGCCCAACCACAGGTAATAACTGTCACGCAGTCCACCGAATATGGAACTGTTTATACTCCCGAACACCTTAGTGAAATAAGTACACTTGCTAAAGATCATGACTTGTATTTTCATGTTGATGGTTCACGGTTTTTCAATGCAGCAGCCCGATTGAATTGTAGTTTGAAAGAAATAAGCACAGATGTAGGAATTGACATTCTTTCATTGGGAGGTACAAAGCTGGGAATGATGTATGGCGAAGCAGTTGTGGTGTTCAACAAAAAACTCGCTGAATATATTTTCTACAAGCAAAAACAAGTAATGCAGCTTGCGTCAAAAACCAGGTTCATCGCAGCGCAATACGAAGCGTTGCTAAAAAATGATTTATGGAAAAAACCAGCTACACACGCCAATCTTATGGCCAAAAAACTTTGCGAAGCTATAAGTAAGGTTAGAAAAGTGAGAGTAACCATGCCTGTAGAAGCTAACGTGGTATTTGCAATACTACCGCACGAATGGATTGCACCTCTGCAACAGAAGTTTCCATTTTATGTATGGAATGAAAGCACGAATGAGGTAAGACTAATGTGTTCATTCGATAACACCGAAGACGATATAAATGACTTCAGTGCCGCACTAAGCGAACTCAATGGTCACTGAACTCACAATTGAAATGAAAACTTACAGTTCCATGTTTTAACTAAGATTACATTTCTGTCTCCTTGATAAAAACGGTTGGTTTATTTGTAGCAGCCCTGATGAAATCGGTTACCAGATAGCTTATCAATTTCGCAGTCATCGGATCCTCTCTGCCATCATTTCGAGAAACGATTCCCTCTGTTAGATGCAGATAACCAACGTTGGCAAAGTGAATAGTCTGCAACAAAAATTGCCTTGCCTGAAGCGTAGTAAATCCACATGGTGTTGCTGCACTACTTAATGTATGCTCGATGCAATCAAGGTCTAATTCTACACCTGTTACAGTTCCCGCAGTAAAACGAATAGCTTCATCAATTGCACCATACAACTCAGATTTCATTTGCAGGAAAATGTCTTCGTAAAAACAAAAATGAATGTCAGGATCAGAAGTAATATCGTTGAGTACGTTTTGACTATTATAACTGCGATGCAAACCAACCATCGCGTAGCGCTTAAGATACCCATCCATTTTTGCATAGCGAAATCCATTGCCACTATGCCGCCCTTCGATTGCCCGGTAATCAGTGTGTGCATCGAGATTGATACAATTGATAGCAGTGCCTTTCGACTTGCTAATTCCTTTCAATATTGGATAAGCATTGTTGTGCCCGCCTCCTATAATAATGGGAGTTTTTCCCGAATCGCAAATCGCTTTTATCACCGGATACACCAAATCGTCAATTTCATTTACTAACATTCTCATCCCTTCGACCTCCATATTAGCGGAGCGTTTCATCATCTCACTAAAATCGAAAGAACCAAGAATCAACAATTTTTCTCCTTGTAGTAAATCTGTATGCTGTACGTTTAAAATTGCTTTCAATGCAGGCTCCCAGAGTGTGTGCGTGCCTCCCACTCCATAGTTTGCGCGAACACCAATGTCTTCAGGAATACCCAACAATACAAATTGAGCGTCCGACCGATTTAAACTTGTCTGCCAGTCCACACCATCCACCACCTGAACGTTTTCACCAAGTTTAGTTTCTCCATCTCGTTTTGTAAAAAGCTGGTTTAATTCCTGTTGTGAAATAATGTTCAGATTGCTCATTAAAGTTGTGTTGTTTTCAAAGATAATAAGGCGTAAGCTTAGTGAAGAAAGCTTCAGGTTTATGCATGTTCATGCTGCCATTATTTTTTACTATAAACTTATCTTTTCCTGAACAAGCAGATGGTGTAAATTTGCCTTCTTAAATGATTCAAACATGTATCCTAAAGAAATAATTTCACCCATGAAGTCAGAAATGACTGAACAAGGATTTAAAGAATTGCTAACTGCCGAAGATGCTGATGTATTAAAACAACCGGGCACCTCCCTACTTTTCATTAACTCAGTTTGCGGATGCTCTGCCGGCACTGCACGTCCTGGCGTATTGATGGCTGTACAAAATGCTACCAAAAAGCCCGACCAACTTCTTACGAGTTTTGCAGGTTATGATGTAGAGGCAGTGAAAGCTGCGCGAAATTATTTGCTTCCTTATCCTCCTTCATCTCCTGCCATAGCGTTGCTAAAAGATGGTCAGGTAGTTCACATGATTGAACGCCACATGATAGAAGGCCGTCCCGCACAGATGATTGCTTCGAACCTTATGCAGGCATTTGAGCAGCATTGCTAATTTTTTTCAATGGCATTTCTAAAAGCGTACATTTTTTGTGCGCTTTTTTTATCCGTAACGCTTAGGTTCAACTCAAAAACTAACAACTATCTTAGCGCCCAAATTTTCTTTTCTCAGTTTGATCTCTGGTAAAATCATCATTATCACCGCACCCTCGGGCTCTGGAAAAACCACGCTGGTAAAACGGTTATTGAGCGCTTGTCCGCAACTTGCATTTTCTGTATCGGCATGTACCCGCAATCCCCGTCCGGGCGAACTACATGGCGTAGATTATTATTTCCATACCGAGCAAGATTTCAAAAAACTTATTGAGCAAAATGCCTTTGTGGAATGGGAAATGGTTTACACCGGTAAATACTATGGCACGCTACGTTCGGAGTTGGAAAGAATCTGGACAAATAACTGTCATCCCTTAGTTGATATTGATGTGAAAGGCGCACTTGCCATTCACGATGCTTTTCCTGAAACTTCGCTGAGTCTTTTTATCAAAGCTCCATCGCTCGATGTACTGCGTCAGCGACTTTACAAACGAGGCACAGAAACCGACCATAGTCTTGAAGAACGGGTAACAAAGGCGGAATATGAACTAACCTTTGCTGATGAATTTGATAAGGTAATTGTAAACGACGATCTTGAAACTGCCACACAAGAACTCGTTACGATAGTTAACAACTATCTGAGAAACTAATCGGGTACTACACCTTGTTTGCAGCATTGCTCCAACGTTTTATCTATACCTTTGCGCAAATCATTTTCGGAAATTATGGCAGAGATGCTCGTGAAAGATATTCGTGAAGAGCGGCAGGGAGAAGCTTACGCACCGTTTGCAGCAGACCCTAATAATTACGGTAAAAAATTCTATATCGAAAGCTACGGCTGTCAGATGAATTTCAGTGACAGTGAAATAGTGGCTTCTATTTTACAGGGTGAAGGTTACGGCGCTACCAGAAACTTTGAAGAAGCAAATCTTGTTTTATTGAACACCTGCTCCATTCGGGAAAAAGCGGAACAAACTGTTAGAAACCGGCTTCAGGCATTTCGGAAAGTAAAAGATCAAAAGCCGGGAATGATGATCGGTGTTTTGGGGTGCATGGCCGAGAGGTTGAAAGCAAAGTTTTTAGAAGAAGAAAAGTTAGTAGATATAGTTGTTGGCCCCGATGCTTATCGCAGCCTTCCAGGATTAATTTCGGAAGCAGAAGGCGGACAAAAAACTGTGAATGTCCTTTTGAGTCGTGAAGAAACTTACGCAGATATTTCACCGGTTCGGTTGGATAGTAATGGTGTCACTGCATTTGTTAGTATCATGCGTGGCTGCAATAATATGTGTACTTTTTGCGTGGTTCCTTTTACCCGGGGACGGGAGCGGAGCCGCGATGCCGAAAGTATTTTACAGGAATGTCAGGATCTTTTTGATCGTGGCTTTAAGGAAGTCACTTTGCTTGGGCAGAATGTGGATAGTTACTGGGAAAAGGACGTAACATTTGCTCTATTGCTGGAAAAAGTGGCGTTGATCTCTCCATTGCTGCGTGTTCGTTTTTCCACTTCACACCCTAAAGACATTACCGATGATGTGCTTGAAACAATGGCCAAGTACGAGAACATTTGCAAGTACATTCATTTGCCTGTGCAAAGCGGAAATACCCGCATTCTTCAATTGATGAACCGCACCTACACACGAGAGTGGTATCTGAATAAGGTAAAACGCATCCGCGAATATATGCCGGACTGTGGACTGAGTACCGATGTGATTTCAGGATTTTGCGGAGAAACGGAAGAAGAACATCAGGACACGCTTAGCCTGATGGAATTGTGCAGATTCGACATGGCGTATATGTTTTCTTACAGCGAACGTCCCGGAACACTGGCTGCAAGACGCTATACCGATGATGTGCCTGAAGATGTAAAAAAGCGCAGACTTGAGGAAATCATTAAACTTCAAAACAACCACTCGCGGGAAAGTTATAAAAACGATATAGGCAAAGAGTTTGAAGTGTTGATTGAAGCAAATAGCAAACGCAGCGACCTGCATTGGAGTGGAAGAAATAGTCAGAACAAAATGGTTGTATTTCCGAAAGGAGAAAGAGAATTGAAGAAGGGAGACTATGTGCGGGTGAAAATAAGCGATGCAACTTCGGCAACCTTGCTTGGGAGTATTATGGCATAAATAGTTTCACACGAAGAAAACCAAGCAGACGAAGAAACTAAGTCTTTGTGAACATCGTATCCTTTGCTTTCGTTGTGAAAAAAAGTTGTTCGATCTGAAGGAAATAGATTGATATTTTACAGGCGGAGCAATAACTGAAATTGGAAAAATGATTGTTGAGATTGCTAGGAGATAATATGCGTTTTGGAATTTTTGACTTTCAACTTTTGACTTAAAAAATGGATATTCAAAGCATAAAAAATAGGTTTGGAATTATAGGAAATTCGCCTGCTCTTAATCATGCGCTTAGTACTGCTGTGCAGGTAGCGGGTACCGATCTTACAGTATTGATTGTAGGTGAAAGCGGTGTGGGCAAAGAAGTATTTTCCAATATCATTCATACCCTTTCGCCCCGAAAACATAACCCTTTTATTGCGGTAAACTGCGGGGCAATTCCCGAAGGGACAATTGATAGCGAGTTGTTCGGACACGAAAAAGGTTCCTTTACCGGCGCTGTAGATAGTCGCAAAGGGTATTTTGAAACAGTAAATGGCGGCACAATATTCCTCGATGAAATCGGAGAGTTGCCTTTGGGCACACAAGCACGTTTGCTACGCGTGCTCGAAACAGGAGAGTTTATTCGCGTTGGTTCATCGAAAGTGCAAAAAACCGATGTGCGCGTAATAGCTGCTACCAACCGCGACCTACTTGAATATACCCAACAAACAAAATTTCGGGAAGACCTTTATTATCGTTTGAGTACAGTGCCCATTCGTGTTCCTTCTTTAAGAGATAGGAAAGAAGATATTCCTTTATTGTTTCGAAAATTTGCCTCCGATTTTGCAGAAAGATATCGCACGCAAACGGTGCAGCTCGATTCATCGGCATTACAATTGTTGGTGAGCTATCCCTGGTATGGCAATGTGCGCGAATTGAAAAATATAGCAGAGCAGACATCTGTTCTTTCAATAGAAAAGTTACTGAACGCAGAGACGTTTGGAAAATTCCTTCCACAAAAAGATACCCGTGCGGTTTCCCTGCTGCCGGCTGTAAGTTCTATGTCAGCGGGTACCGGAAGCACCAACAATTTTACCGGCACAGAAAGAGATATTTTGTACAAACTTTTCTTTGAGCTAAAGAAAGACCTAAACGAAATGAAGCAGATGTTGCTGGAAATGGTTCATCGCCAAAATTTCGGAACTAATGCAGCGCCGCTTCCAGATAATTTGCTCCCGGCATACAGCGGCGGGCAAGAGTCGTTACCAATGTCCCCAAAAAACTACAACACCAATAACAATACTCCCATCCTAATACAAAACGACCATCAGGTGCAGCTGCATGAAGAGGTAGAGGAAACGCTGATGTTGGCCGACAGAGAAAAAGAATTTATTGCAAAAGCGTTGAAAAAGCACAAAGGACGCAGGCGCGATGCAGCGAATGAGTTAGGCATTTCGGAGAGAACGCTTTACAGGAAGATCAAGGAGTATGATATAAAGGAGTGAGTTAGAAACAATTGACGGTAGCTATAGAACTTCTGGAATTGTAGAAAAATAAAAACGCACGTTACTCTGTGCATAAATGTTCCAAAGAGTAACTTTGCCCCCCAATTATGCGTCGCAGTTTTATCCTCATTTTTCTCCTTTTTTTTATAACACAAACTTCATGTGGCGTTTATAGCTTCACGGGTGCATCCATTCAGGGAAAAACGATCAATATTCGTGTGTTGGAAAACCGTGCGCAAAATGTGGTTCCTACACTCAGCGCTACATTAACGGATAAAATCAGAACACGCATTTTATCTCAAACAGGCCTCGCCCCTCAAAACAATGAAAGCACAGACTACGATATTTCAGGGGCTATTACCATGTATCAGGTTACGGTATCTGGCGTGCAAAATACGCAGCAGGCATCGCAAAACAGACTGACGGTAAGTGTGCAAATAAATTTTAAAAACAGACTGGATGAGAAAGCAAGTTTTAATCAAACTTTTACTCGTTTTGCCGACTTTTCTGCCACGCAAACTTTGCAGGCAGCAGAGGCAGGGCTAATTCAGGAAATAGGAAACCAACTTGCTGACGACATTTTTAATAAAGCTTTTGTAAATTGGTAATCGTTCCGGCTTTATGATAAAACCTTCCACAATCACACAATGGCTAATGCAGCCCGCAAAATTTTCTGACAAAGACAGAAAAGATGCAGCTTCGTTGATAAAAACATATCCTTACTTCGTTGCTACACGCTACGTTGAAGCAGCCGAACATCATAAAAAGCAACCATTTGCGCCCGCACTCATGAACATGATGCAGTTATACAAAGGCAACTGGCTTTTGTTTCATGATTATATGCAATCTTCTACGGGCAGCGGATATTCAAACACGCCGATTACTGTAGCCACAGATGAAGAAGACGACATTTCTGATGAATTAGATTCTTCGTCGCAGACGGAGTTTGACGATGTTATAACCTTTGGAGATTATGAAGAAGAGGTGATTTTAGAAGAAGATAAAAGTGAAAATGAAGCGATAGCCCAGGAGATACTCGAAGAGGAAGAACCGTTTGCTTTTATCAGTGAAGAAGTTGTAACCGAAGCGCCACTACCCGAAGCAAAACAGCTTGAAAAAAAACCAGAAGAAACGCCTGTTGTGCAAAAGGCAAGGAAAAAAGAAGCAGCGCAAAAAAGTGCCCCTGAAAAACCTGAACCAAAAATAGAAGAACCAAAAATAGAAGAAGTAACAGTAGAACTGCCTGAAAATGAAAATGAGGAAGAAGTAATTCCAGTTGAAACGACTCAGGAAAGTATTGTTGTTCCCCCGGCAGAAACAAAAGAAGCTCCTGTAAAAAAAGAACACACAGAAAAACGAAAGGACGAGATACCGTTATTTTACCAACACAGAAAAAATGACTCTTTAATACAACCTATTTATACTGAAGATTATTTTTTGCATCAGGGTTTGCATGTCTCCGACGAGTTGTCTGAAGATCATCAGCAGAAAGAAAAAGATAAATCATTGATGGTGGTAATGAGCTTTTCAGAATGGCTGCTACACTTAAAAACGAAGGGCGAAAGAGAAAAAGAAGAAAAGCAAGATCAAAAGGCTTTGAAGACAATGTGGCAAAAAGAGAAACTTGCTGCTGCATTGGAGGAGGAAAATGATGAGATACCTGAAACAGTTTTTGAGATGGCTGTAAACTCGATAACAAAGGAGGAAGATCTTGCCAGCGAATCGCTTGCAGACATCCTTGTGAAGCAGGGAAAATCAGACAAAGCCATAGATATGTATCGTAAATTAAGTTTGCGCAATCCTCAGAAAAAAACTTACTTTGCACGCAAAATTGACGAGTTACAAAAAGAAAAAGAATCATGATTATCATTATCACTGTAGTTATCATTTTAGTTTGCGCGATACTGGCTTTTTTCGTGCTGGTACAAAACCCCAAAGGTGGGGGATTGACTGGCGCGTTTGGTAGTATTGGCTCGCAGGTTATGGGTGTAAAACAGAGCGGTGACGTAATGGAAAAAGGCACCTGGACTTCAATGGGTATTATCGCTGCATTGTGCATTATTTGTGTGATTTTCTATACTACTCCAAAAGAATTACAACAAGCAAAGCAACCGGCAAAGAGTAGCGCACCAGCTTCTCCTGCTAAATAGAAAAAATTAACTTTCAACATCACTTAAAATACCTGTTCGGTTTGAACGGGTATTTTTATTTTGCACACTATGAGTTTGGCTAAAAAAGGCATATCTAAAAGCAAGAGTAGAAAATCTGGTAAGAAAATCTGGCTATGGATTTTATCCGTGGTGGGATTAATTGCGCTATTCATTGGGTTCAAATTGTTTGGCCCTAATACAGATAGCTTTCGCCAGGGAGAATACTTATACATTCCTACCGGAGCTACTTATGAACAAGTGAAACAAACGTTGGAAAAAGAAGGCTTTGTAAAAGACATAAAAACCTTCGATTTTCTTGCGAAGCAGTCAAAATATCCGTCAATGGTAAAAGCGGGCAAATACCATATAAAAAAAGGAATGAGCAATTACAACATCATTCGTCTATTGCGCGCAGGAAAGCAAACGCCTGTGAAACTCGTAATCAATAAGCTCCGTACTAAACAGGATTTTGTCCGATTGATAAGTAATCAACTTGAAGCAGATTCAAATGTGTTGCAACAGATACTTAACGACAATGCTTTTCTTTCCCAATTTGGATTAGACAGCAATACCGCAATGTGCGCTGTCATTCCCGATACTTACGAATTTTGGTGGAACACTAATGCTGAAAAAACTTACAAGAAGTTTGCGAAGTATTACAAAACATATTGGACAGAGGAACGCTTACAAAAAGCCCAAAAAATAGGATTGACTCCAGCCGAAGTGATAACAGTCTCCTCAATAGTTGAAGAAGAAACCAACTACAATCCTGAAAAGCCTAACATTGCCAGCGTTTATCTCAACCGTGTTAAGTCTGGAATGAAACTTCAGGCTGATCCTACAGCAAAGTTTGCGTTGGGAGATTTTACTGTTCGGAGAATTACTTCCGCAATCACCTCAATTCCTTCTCCCTACAACACCTATTATGTTACAGGTTTACCGCCGGGTCCAATTTGTACGCCTTCAAAAAAATCTGTGGAGGCGGTACTCAACGCTCCCAAAACCAATTACTACTATTTCTGTGCAAAAGAAGATTTTAGTGGCTCGCATCGTTTTGCTGCCACTTATGCGGAACACCAACAAAACGCTCGTCTCTATCAGCAAGCTTTGAATAAAAGAGGAATTCGATAGCGTCTGTTTCGTCTTTTCTCCATGAAACTCACCCTATAATTCGCCTTGATGTTATTTTTTCCTGTGCGCTGCACAAGCTATTTTTGATCGTTTAAGTCACACATTATGCGTCGTCTATTTTTTATTCCGTTGTTGCTGATCACCTCTTTTGTCTTTGCTCAAAAAAAGCAAATAACACTTGAGAACATCTGGCGTAATGGAACATTTGCGGTGAAGTCAGTTCCTGGATTTAATGCTATGAATGATGGTGTGCGCTACACAAAAAATGATGCAGTTGACGGCAGGCAGGTAATAAATGTTTACAACCTTGAAACAGGCGAGAAGGAAAAAACCTTGTTCGACAATGCACAGAAATTCAACGATAAAACCTTAGTCGTTCACGATTACAGCTTTAGTAATGATGAAACTAAAATGCTGTTGTTTACCGAAGCTCAAAATATTTATCGTCGCTCTGTTTTGTACAAAACTTATTTGTACAATATAGCTACACAATCGTTGGTGCTTATTGATGAAAATAAAGTTTTGCACGCAAGCCTTTCTCCCGACAATAACAAGGTAGCATTTGTAAAGGACAACAATCTTTATTACCGCGATCTTCAAAATGGCGAGGTGGTAACAGTGACAACCGATGGCAAGCGCAACGAAATAATTAATGGTAATTGCGACTGGGTATATGAGGAGGAATTTGAATTCACAAAGGCATACGAATGGGCACCTGATGGCAAACACATTGCATACTATCGTTTTGATGAACGATTAGTACCCGAATACACGATGACTGTTTACGATAGTCTATACCCCACTCCTTATAAATACAAGTATCCTAAAGCGGGTGAGTCCAATTCAATTGTTCAGATAAAGATCTATGATGTAGCCAAAAAGCAAGTGACCAATGCAAATATTGGTAGCGAAACGGATCAATACATACCCCGTATAAAATGGACAAAAGACCCAAATAGCCTTTGCATTTTCAGGATGAACCGGCACCAGAATAAACTGGAATTACTACTTGCCAATGCCGCAGACGGAACCACAAATGTTATTTACAAAGAAGAGAATCCTTATTACATCGAGATCAATGACAACATTCAATTTCTGCCAGATAATGAAAGCTTTATTTTCAATAGTGAAATGAGTGGTTACAACCATTTTTATCGCTGGAATTGGAAGAAGCAAAAACTCACTAAACTTACCAGTGGCAACTATGATATAGACCAACTCACAGGAATTGATGAAGCCAAAAAAACACTGTACTACACAGCCGCAGAAACATCGCCGTTGGAAAGGAAACTCTACTCTGTAAACTGGGATGGCAAGAATAAAAAAGTATTGACGACAGAGCCAGGCACCCACGCTATTACACCAATTAATGGTTACAAGTATTTTCTCGATAAACATTCACGTTTAAACACACCGCCTGCATTTTATATGCGCGATATAAATGGAAAAATTGTTCGCACACTGGAAGACAACAAAGACCTTGCGAACAAAATGAAGGAATATGATCTGGGTGATATTCAATTCAAACAATTTCCCGGCGATAGTGCCTTGCTAAATGCGTGGGTGATTATGCCACCAAATTTCGATAGTTCAAAAAAATACCCGGTTTTGATGTTTCAATACAGCGGGCCAGGTTCGCAAAATGTAGCTGATCGTTTTCCGGTTGCAGATTTTTTCTGGCATCAGATGCTGGCGCAAAAAGGTTACATAATTGTTTGTGCAGACGGAACTGGAACTGGTTTTCGTGGTGAGCGCTTCAAAAAGAAAACTTATCTCACACTCGGAAATTTGGAGAGCAACGACCAGATAGCTGTGGCAAAACACCTCGGATCTTTGCAGTATGTTGACAAAAATCGAATTGGTATTTGGGGATGGAGCTATGGCGGATTTATGAGTAGCATCTGCATTTTTAAAGGTCACGATGTTTTCAAATCTGCAATTGCAGTAGCGCCTGTAACAAACTGGCGGTTTTACGACAATATTTATACGGAGCGCTACATGCGAACACCTGCTGAAAATCCAAAAGGCTATGATGACAATGCGCCTGAGAAAATGGCGAAGATACTTAAAGGAAAGTTTTTGCTGATACACGGCACAAGCGACGACAATGTTCATTTTCAAAATCAGGTGTCGCTGGTAGATGCGTTGATAAAAGCAAACAAAGAATTTGACAGTGAGTTTTATCCAAATAAAGCACACGGCATTTCTGGGGGGGCAACAAGGTTTCATTTGTATAAAAGAATGACCGAGTTTATACTGAATAATCTTTAGTTTGCCGTCTGAATGACGAGGTTTGAAACGGCTTTCGCCAGATGGACTCCCATACGTTTACTGGCGGCTTTTGCAAAACGTACCTATCCGGCAGGATTTAAAGGCTTGTCGTTGTATGAAGTAAGCGTGCTCTTTTTTAAGGAAATCAATAACAACCGGTTGAGTGAACGAAGCGCCGCTGTTACCTACAACTTCTTAATGGCAATCCCTCCTACCCTACTTTTCCTTTTTTCATTAGTTCCTTACCTGCCGCTTGGCGACGTGCAGGAAACGATCAACAAAACCATTATGCAGGTGATGCCTCAAACACCTGTTCGTACCAGCCTGATTAACGTTATCAACGATTTTTTGAGCAACGAGCGTCGCGACTTACTTTCATTTGGTATCATACTCGCACTGTTTTTCTCTTCCAATGGGATGATGGGTTTGATGCGCAGCTTCGACCGCACGCTGCCGGTGTATGTGAAACGCACCAAACTAAGGAGAAGATGGACAGCCATAAAACTTACAATTATGCTGATGTGCGTGGCGCTAATTTCACTCGGTGTACTGATCATTCAAACAAGTGCAGTAAATAAATTCTTGTTGGCCCTTTTCGAAAGTATTATTGCCGTGAAGCTGCTCAGTTTATTCATAGTGCTTGCTATCATCTTCTGTTCTATTTCCATCATTTACACTTACGGACCTTCCCTCACCAACCGCTTTCAGTTTATATCAGCAGGCTCTGTTTTTGCCACAATTACCAACGCTATAACCACCACTGTTTTCTTTTTTCTCGTCAACAATTTCATTCACTACAATCAGGTGTATGGCCCCATCGGAACCCTTATTGCATTTATGGTTTGGATGTGGCTCAATACTATGGCTATTTTGCTGGGCTATGAACTCAACCTTAGCATTTTGCTCGCAAGATCGGCGCGAGACCGTGCAAAAGAAAGTGGTGAAGCAGAACTCCTTATATAAACCGCAGTGTACTTTTACTGCCAATATTTTTTGCGATGAACAAAACAATTATGATTACCGGTGCCACTTCTGGTTTTGGAAAAGCTATTGCAACAATATTTGCAAGCAATGGCTATAATGTAATAATAACAGGAAGAAGAGAAGATCGCCTCAATGAATTGAAGCAAATACTCGAAGCAAGTTATAAGGTAAATGTAACCTCCTTGAAATTTGATATTCGAGAAAAAGGCGCAGTAAAAACAGCAATCGAAAACTTAAATAGCGCCGTAGATATTCTTGTAAACAATGCAGGACTTGCCAGCGGACTTGCACCCATAGATGAAGGCGATACCGACGACTGGGATCTAATGATTGACACCAACATCAAAGGATTGTTGTACGTAACAAAACAAATATTACCACTTCTTAAAAAATCTCCAAGCCCTCACATTTTCAATATTGGTTCTACAGCGGGGAAAACTGCCTATAAAAATGGCAACGTTTATTGCGCAACAAAGTTTGCAGTAGATGCACTCAACCAATCTATGCGCATTGATCTTTTACCTTACAGCATTAAGGTTACAGCTATCAACCCAGGAATGGCGGAAACCGAATTTTCCATTGTGCGTTTTAAAGGAGACAATATAAGAGCCAAAAAAGTTTATGAAGATCTGCAACCGCTAATGGCTGAAGACATTGCCAATGTAGTGTATTACTGCGCTACCCTGCCGCCACATGTTTGCATCAACGACCTCACACTTACCTGCACCAATCAAGCAAATGCTATTTATACTTTGAAAAATGCAGAGCGCCTAAGTCCTTAGCTATACTTCTCCGTCGTATGCTTTTTGAAGCAAGGCAATGTCAAATTTTTTCATTCCCATCATTGCCTGCATAGCACGTTGGGCTTTTTGTGGCTCGCCGGTAAAGAGCTGAGACAAGATTGCAGGCACCACTTGCCACCACAATCCAAATCTATCTTTCACCCATCCACACATAGATTCTTCTCCCCCATCTTCACTCAGTTTTTTCCAGTAAAAGTCTATCTCCTGCTGATTTTCACAGCTTACAACAAAGGAAATAGATTCGTTGAACTTAAACATAGGTCCACCATTTAGAGCAATAAACTCCTGCCCGAAAAGTGAGAAAGTCTGTGTCATTATTCGTCCCTCGGCACCTTTAGCGCTTATTCCCTTCTTCGCATCTTTAAAAATAGAAACGTAAAAATCAGTTGCCTCTTCAGCCTGATTTTCAAACCACAGAAATGGTGTAATTTTTTGCATAGCTGATACTTTTTATTACGCAAACATAAATTTCCCTACCTAAAACTTAGCTGTATTAACGCGACAAAAACAAGGGCATACCCCGTCAGCCATTACTTTTGCACCTATGCAACCCAGAAAGCCACAGATAGATGTGATAATCGAAATAATCGAAGATTGTCTCATGGCGTTTCCTGTGCATGGCTTGCTCATAAGCCTTTACCAGCAATACCAACAGCGCGGTTTCCTTACCAAAAAACAACTACAGGCGCTACACATCAAAGCCGCACAAGTGCCCGATATGAATGCCGGAAGATTGGCAACCCTCGAGGCAATGATTAAAAAACTACCCAACCGTTTTAAATCGGAACTACCAGAAATAGCACCGGAACCAGAGGAAAACACCGAAGCAGTGCACATCATTCAATCCATTTTACAAAAATACCCACAGCACAAGCGCGTTTTATTCTTTCATTCTAAAATTGAAAACCACGAAACCCTTTCTACAAAAGAAATTGAAGAGCTAAAAAAATTTCAGAAACTGATATTAAAATGATGCTTTGCGATAGCTTTGCCCACAAGCAACAAACCAAAAATGAGCACCACCGTATTTTATAAGATAAACGATTTTTTCGAAGCTTATGCGCACGCGCTCGAAAACTATGATGCCAAAATGATGGCGATGCAATACGCCCTGCCCTGCACTTTTCTCTCCGACGATGCCTCCAATATTTTTCAAGAAGCCAACAAACTTGAAGGACTTTTTGTGCAAGGCACTACTTTCTACAAACAATTTGGCGTAGCCCACGCCCGTCCGCAAGTGTGGAGCAAGCGTATGTGGACGGAAAAAATTTGTAAAGTGAAGGTAAACTGGCAGTATTTCGACAAGGAAAACCAACCAATTTACAACTGCGATTATCAGTATATCCTCCGCCTCGATAAGCACGATAAGTGGAAAATTGAACTTTCGGTAGCTGTGAATGAAAAAGAACGAATGGAGGAATGGTTGAAGAAAAAAAGAGAGACGGGCACGAACATATAGTCATATTAAACTATTCGATTCATATGTTTTTTCGACCTGACTTTTTAGCTTGCATTTTAAATGCTAAACGCAATGTTTTGGATAGCTAAACGGTACAAATTGGTAGAATGTTTGTCGTAAACGCCGTGAAAGGTGTAAAATGCAAGTAGTAGGATGTGATTTGATAGCGATAGGTTGCAATTCGATGGCGATAAGATGTAAGTTGAAAGAGAAAGGATGCAAAGTGAAGGAAACTCGTAATTGATTAAAGGTTAAAGCTTGGTATCTTTATAAATATGCCTACTATTCTTCGCTTTCAGGGTTTTCGATTATTTTTTTTCAGCCTTGAACATCTGCCAATTCACGTGCATATAGAAAATGCAGACAGCGAATGTAAGTTTGAGATAAACCCTGTAAAGCTTATATGGAATAAAGGCATGAAGGAACCGGATGTGCGGAAAGCAGAGGAGATTGTGAAACAACACAAGCGATTGATAGAAAGCAAATGTTTAGAATACTTTGGTTCAAATAATTAGAATATGGAAGCAAGCATCATTAAAGTGTGGTTCGACAGGGAGATGATCTTCGTGAAACTCAATGATGGTCGGGAAGCGGGCTTGCCTTTGGGATGGTTTCCCAATCTTTACAATGCCTCAGATGCGCAGCGACTGCGTTATACCTTAGAGCGCGCCGGGCAACGCATACATTGGGAAGAAATTGATGAAGATCTTTCGTTGAAAGGATTTTTTTCGGATGAACCTTTCATTATACCTAAAGGCGCACAAACCTGGAATGCCGCATAAATCATCTTAACACAAAAGCCGCAATTGATGCGGCTTTTGTGTTTTGTATAAAACTATCTCTTTCTATTTAAAAGCATTCAACCCGGTCACATCCATTCCGGTAATTAGCAGATGCACATCGTGCGTTCCCTCATAAGTAATTACCGATTCGAGGTTCATCATGTGGCGCATAATGGAAAATTCTCCGGTAATGCCCATGCCACCCAGTATTTGACGCGCTTCGCGGGCAATGTTCAATGCTATTTCACAACTGTTTCGCTTCGCCATAGAAATTTGCGCAGGGGTAGCCCTGTCCTGGTCGCGCAGCACCCCAAGTCTCCACACCAGCAACTGTCCTTTGGTAATTTCGGTTATCATTTCAGCCAGTTTTTTTTGCTGTAGCTGAAAGCCCGCAATCGGTCGGTCGAACTGAATACGTTGTTTTGCATAGCGCAGCGCAGTGTCGTAGCAATCCATAGCGCAGCCCAGTGCCCCCCACGCAATGCCGTAGCGCGCGCTCGATAGGCAGCTCAAGGGTCCTTTAAGACCTTTCACTTCTGGAAATAAATTTTCTTTGGGAACTTTTACATTGTCGAACACCAGCTCGCCGGTGGCAGATGCCCGCAGCGACCACTTGCCGTGGGTTTCGGGTGTAGAAAATCCCTCCATTCCCCGCTCTACGATTAGTCCACGAATTTCCCCGTTTTCATCTTTTGCCCATACCACAGCTATTTGCGCAAAGGGGGCGTTGGAAATCCACATTTTAGCACCGTTGAGAATTACATGGTCGCCTGCATCGGTAAATCGGGTTTCCATGCCTGCGGGGTTCGAGCC
>CALMWT010000155.1 GCA_937870855.1 uncultured Taibaiella sp. | reverse complement strand
ATAAAACACAAAGGCTTTATTATTGGGGTTTGGGAGTGTTTGAAAAAAGTCTTTCTCTAAAAGTGCAAAGCCGCTACCAGGCAGGACTTGGTGTAGCTTATGTGGTTGTAAATACGCCCGCAATATTCCTGAACCTGAGTAATGGAGTGCTCTACGAATCCAGCGATCTGATATTGCAGGATGAAAGCAAAAAACACACAAGCACGTTTCGAAATTCATTTCGCTTGCTATATCGTTTATCATATAAAAATATCGGAAAGCTGGAAGGCACACATTTCTGGCAACCCTCTCTTGCTGATGCGTCAGACTATATAATTCGCTCTCAAAACAGTTTGTCTATAAAACTAACCTCCTGGTTGTCGTTTACCACTTCCCTGATTTATAACAGAGTTAACCGAAATGCTACAGAAAATCTGCTGTTCAACTATGGGCTTACGCTCGAAAAGTATTTTTAGCGTTGACAAGTCACACCGTCTCGTGATCTATCCAGAAGGAACTTGAATACGGTTACAGATTTATTTTAGCGAAAGTCTCCAAAACAAAAAAACGGCTACATGGTTGCAACCGTTTTTGTAATTTATTATTTACACCGGCTATCTTCTGCCGCCACCAAATCCGCCTCTTGGTGAAGAGCTTGGCGCGGGGCTACTCATACGGGGAGATGATTGCATTCTTGGCGATGATTCAAATCTTGGTTGGCTACGCTGTTCAAAACGTGGCTGCTCATATCGTGGTTGCGCACGCTCTTGTCTTTGTTCATAGCGGGGCTGTTCATAGCGCTGTTGGCGCATCGGTTCCTGACGGGGAGCTTCATAGCGGCGGTCTCCTGCATTAGGACGCTCATAGTTAGGACGGTCTTCACTCATTTGTCTTGACGGTGAAGGCGCATTGTAACGATTATCGTCTTCTCTGCTAAATACTCGACGCGATGGACGGTCGGCATTGTTCATATCAATTGCTCTGTCCGAAACATTACGGTCTTCGTTAACTGCACCTCTACCAGGAACAGCACGGTTACCTCTCTCTGAAACATTTCTGTCTTCGTTAATGTTGCCTCTTTCGGGCGCAACACGGGTGCCTCTGTTAATAACATTGTTGTTATTTTCTGGATTAGCTACACGAGCACGAGGCGGAACATTTGAGTTGCTGCCCGATGCTGGATTGTTATACATAGCTCTCCGAATGCTGTTGTTATTATTTGCATTGGTGGAATGACGAGGCCCATAATTGATTGTCCTTACACCTACGCCTGTGTTATACAAACCCGCATAGTATCCGTTCCAGTAGCCCGAAAAATAACTGTTGCCATACCAACCACCATACATAGGTGAATTCCAATAGCTGCCGTAAGCGGGATATCCATACCAGTTATACCAACCCCAATAAGAGTTCCAATAGGGTCCCATACCAAAACTCATAGAAAAGCCTGGGCGGTTCCATGCGCTCCATCCCCAATAAGGATCAGACCAATATGGATCGTACCAATAGGGATTATTGAAAGTGCTGAAATAGCCACGGTTGTAAAAAGGATTGCTGAAACGATTGATGCGCGTGGCGTAATAATAATCGTTGTCGTAATCAACATAGCCATCATTATCATAGCTTCTGTTGTACGATTGATATTCATTTCCAGAACCATTCTGCGCGCTATGATAATCGCGTTCATCTTCAATCTCGCGCTGGCTTGCCTCTTCCTTAGCCCTTCTCTGTTCTTCTTTCTTTTGTTTTTCTATGTCCGAACTATTGAAGTAGATATCGTCGTTTTGAGCAAAAGAAGCTACCTGTCCAATGCCGGAAATCAACAGAAAAACTAATAGGAGCCTTTTCATATTTGCAGTGTATTTGCTTTAAGATTTGCCTTGTGAAATTACTACATTTGCGGCACTCTGCCTTAACCGTTTAAGGTATCGAAAAGTATGCCAGTTTTTTATGAGCACATTAACAACGCGAGCAAACGATTACAGTCAATGGTACAATGATCTAATATTGAAGGGTGGACTTGCAGACCATTCTTCCGTGCGTGGGTGCATGGTAATAAAGCCGTACGGATATGCACTTTGGGAAAACATGCGAAACCAACTTGATCGCATGTTTAAAGAAACCGGACATCAGAATGCTTACTTCCCGATTTTCATTCCTAAAAGTTTGTTTGAAGCAGAAGAAAAAAATGCCGAAGGCTTTGCAAAGGAGTGCGCCATTGTAACACACTATCGTTTAAAAACAGACCCCGACAACAAAGGAAAACTAATTGTAGATCCAGCTGCAAAACTTGAAGAGGAATTGATCGTTCGACCTACAAGTGAGGCTATTATTTGGAATACTTACAAAGGCTGGATCCAATCTTACCGCGATCTTCCACTACTCATTAATCAATGGGCTAATGTTGTTCGCTGGGAAATGCGTACACGCTTATTCTTACGCACTGCTGAGTTTCTCTGGCAGGAGGGGCACACCGCTCATGCAACAAAAGAGGAAGCGATAGAAGAAACTGTGAAGATGCTCGATGTGTATGCAACGTTTCTAGAAGAGTACATGGCGCTGCCGGTGATAAAGGGAGTGAAAACACCGAACGAAAGATTTGCTGGCGCTGAAGATACCTATTGCATCGAGGCTATGATGCAAGACGGGAAGGCATTACAAGCAGGCACATCACATTTTCTCGGACAAAATTTCGCAAAAGCATTCGATGTGAAATTTGCAGCGAAGGACAACACGATGGAATATGTGTGGGCTACGTCGTGGGGTGTTTCTACCAGATTGATTGGTGCGTTGGTAATGGCGCATAGTGATGATCAGGGTTTAGTGTTACCTCCAAGAATTGCTCCGTTGCAAGTGGTGATAGTTCCAATTTTTAATAAAGATGCTGAAGCCCGCCAGAGAATAGACAATAAGGCGCAAACACTGATGTCGGAATTACGTGCAAAAGGGATCAGCGTGAAATATGATGATGACGATACCAGCCGTCCGGGTTGGAAATTTGCAGAATATGAACTGAAAGGTGTGCCGGTGCGTATAGCGCTGGGTGCTCGCGATATAGAAAACAATCAGGCTGAAGTTGCGCGGCGTGATACTAAAGAAAAAGCTTCTTATTCTTTAGATGGTTTAACCGAAAACATGGCTCAGTTGCTTGAAGATATTCAGCAAAACTTGTACAATCGTGCTTTGCAATTCCGTGAAGAGAACACACGAAAAGCGGATAGCTGGGATGAGTTTGTGGAAATGCTGGATGACAAAGGCGGCTTCATTGCTGCACACTGGGATGGCACATCTGAAACAGAAGAGAAGATAAAAGAAATGACGAAGGCAACTATCCGCTGCATTCCATTAAACAATGAGCAAGAAGAAGGGAAGTGTATTCTTACCGGAAATCCGTCGAAAGAAAGAGTGTTGTTTGCAAGGGCTTATTAAAAATTGTATTTCCCGCAGAGACTCGCAGAGCATAGTTTTTAAGGGTTTCCCGCAGAGACTCGCAGATTTAGGTTTCATAACTTCCCGCAGAAAACTCGTAGATAGCAAACATTCTTCTGCGTTGTCTGCGCATTTTTTCTGCGCTTTCTGCGGGAAATTTTAAGGTTTCCAGCAGAGATTCGCAGATGCGTTTTCTGCATTTTTCTGCGGGAAATTTTTTAGCACATCTTTCTCTTTTGATTTTTCAACAGTATTTTTCGGAATAAATAAAAAGCATGGAAAGTCACAACCAACGTCAGGATATTTTCAATCTCACAATTGATGAAGAAGCAAAGGCGCATTTGCTCGAAACCTCAAGGTGGACGAAATTTATTGCGATCATCGGATTTGTGTTTATGGGTTTGCTCATCCTTCTTGGTTTGTTCATGGGACTGGGGCTTTCGGCTTTTTCAGAATTCTATGGCAGTAACGGTTTAGGCAGCACTTTTGGAGTGGGAATGATGGCAGTGTATTTTGTAATAGCGGTGCTCTACTTCTTTCCAATTTTTTACCTCTACAAATACTCGGTATTGATAAAGCCCGCCATTATGGGTAGCAATCAGCAGCAATTTAATCTTGCGCTTTCTTACCAGAGAAGAATGTTTAAGTTCATTGGAATTCTGTTCCTCATTATTCTTGGACTTTACGCTTTGATGTTTGTAGTAGGAATTATCGGTGCGGCTGTGGGAAGCATGTAAACCTTAAGGCAAAAAGGTAAAAGGTAAAAGGCAAAAAGCTCGTGATAGGAAAATTGTGAGGGTTTTAGTTCTATAATTCAGCCATTATATTTTATAGAAACGGGAATTATTTTTTTGCAAATCACTATTTCTTTCTGATTGTATTTTTCTACTTTGGTTTTGTTCACTATAAAAGCTCTGTGTACTTGAATAAAAATATTCTGCGGTAGCATGGTATATATTTCTTTAATGGTAGAACGGTATCGGTAAACTTTTTCATCTGTGTAGAGCAATACATAATTACCCTCCGATTCTAAATAATCAATGTTTTCTATTGGTATCTCTGTATAGTATTGATCTTCTTTTACAGTTAATGTTTTTTGCAGCGTAGTTGTAGCGTTATGATGCAATGCTATGCTTATTGACATCAGCAAGTCTACTTCTTTAAAAGGTTTAGTGATATAAGATTTTGGAGCAGTGTCTATTGCTTTGCTTGTTATTTCCGGCATATCGTATGCAGTAAGGTAAATAAAAGGAATTAGGTATTCATTCTTAATACTGTTACCTATTCTTATTCCTTCTTCCTGTGCATTTTGCCCCAGATTGATATCTACTATAGCTAGGTGAATTTGATTGTTGTTAAGCGCTTCGTAAGCCTGTGCTGCATTGCCTGCTTCTATAATATTGTATTGTTTTTCCAATACTTTTTTTATGCGTCTTCTGTTTAAAAAATCATCTTCAATTAGCAGTATAGTTTGTGTTTTCATAAATGCTACATTTAAAAATAGATGAATAAAGAAGAGCCACTATTATTGTGTGTAGCTTCTATTCTACCGTTTATTTGGTTTGTAAAACCACGTATCAGCTCAAAGCCTAATCCTTTTGAAACGGTGTTGTGAAAGTCAAATCCAATTCCGTCATCACGGTATGCTAATTTATTTTTTTGGGTTAAAGAATCATCGCTTGCAACTATGTATATGTTGCCTGTATTTCTATTTTTAAAGGCATGTTTAAAACTATTGCTTATCAACTCTACCATTATCAGTCCCAGCGGCATAGCGATATTCATAGAGATATTTCCCAGGCTGCATGATACATGAAGGGTTATATGTTGGTTGCTTTTGCGGTAAGATTCTTCCACTAATCTTGCGAGTTCGCACAGGTAAGATTCACCATCCACCTCGCTTAAGCTTTCCATATTGTTTATTTTTTTTTGCAGCAATACCATGGACTCTATTCTGTTTTTATTTTCTCTTATTACTTCTTCCAGTGTATTGTGTCCTGCAGATTCTTCCTGAATATCCAGTAAGCTTTGCATCTGTAGCAGATTATTTTTTACTCTGTGCTGCACTTCAGCAAGCAGAATATTTTTATGACTTAAAAGTTTAGATAATTCTGTTACCTGCGTATTGATGGTTTTGTTTTGTTTTTTTATTTTTCTGTTTTGTAAATACAGGAGTATTAAGGCTATCGTAATAAGCGCAGCTATTGTTGTAGAAAAAAACAACCAGTTGTTTTTAGATTTGATAGTAGCTTCTTTTTTATCACTTTCATATTGTTCCGTTATTTTTTTTAATTCTATTCCATCCTTTACTATCATTTGCTCTATAGAGGCTTCGGAATATTTCTTATAATAATAGTAAGCAGAATCATATTGTTTCAGTGTTTCAAATATTTTGGAACGTCTTAACCACGGCCTATAAAATTCTGAAAGGTTCAACTGTTGTGTTTCAGCCACCAGCAGCGCCGAGTCGTTATAGAGCAAAGCCTTTTTTATGTTTTGGTTATTAGAATAAAGGCCCGAAATATTATTGTAGATATTTGCTACGTTGTTATAATCTTTTATCTGTTTATATACGGTGTTGGCTGACAAATAATGTGCAATGGCTTCCTGCGGTTTTTTTCGACTCAGTAACATACCCAGTACTAAATAAGTATCAGATAATACTACTGCATCTCCCGATTTTTCTGCAAAAGGAACTCCTATTCGTATGAAATGTAATGCAGAATCTGCCTTGCCCGTAACACGGTAATAAGACGATAGCCGCAGATAGTATTTGCCGTACAAGCTGTCAAAGCCATGTTGTTGTATCAGTTGCAGGGCTTTGCTTAGATTTGCCCGGCACAATTGCCAGTCCTGATAATATTCTCGCGTGCCTGCAAGTGCAAGGCGAATTCTACATGCGAGATAAGATAGATTTTCCTGTTCAGCTTCGTCTGCTATTTTCAGCAATATGGCTCCTTCATTTTTTGCATCACCTTTTCTGCTGTATAGTTTAGCACGCAGGTAGGCGGCTAACAGTTGTTGGGATTTTGAAGCTTGTTTTAAGGCTTTTCCATTTTGTTCAAGTGTAGTTAATGCGCTGTCAGCATTTCTTATATCGCCGGCAAGCAACATGCTATCCACATACCCCAGCACTCCACTCAATTTATTGCTTTGTGCCAAAGTGTTAGCGCTTACGAGCAAGCAAAATGATATGATAAATAATCTCAACAATATCTTCTTCCTAAAAAGTGCAAAATAGAATATTCTCCGCCACTGTTATTCAACTCTTTATCCCATAAAATCAGTCTCTGTCCCTGTACTGACAATAGAGTTGTGCTTATTATTTTCCTTGCATGAGTATGGTTTCTATGTTTTCTATCCCTGAAAATGACCTTTTCATCCCAACAATTTTTGAAGTCCAACATTAGGATACATATTCGCAATGAATTCTTATAACGTTAATAATATTCTTGGACATGAGAAAAATAGGTTTACTATTTATGATGTGGGCAATCGCATTCCAAGCGGCTTACTGTCAGGCTCAAACTATCGTAAACGACCCCGAAGTAATATCTGAAGGAATTTGGTTTGTCATTCAAAATAAGTCGGATGTTGATCTGGATATTATTACTACGCCTGCTGTCAGAAAGGCTCTTAAAATAAACAATTCGGGAGTAGCGGTAATGGATGTTATTCCTATGGACTCTGCTACAAACTATGATGAATTTTTGTGGCGTACAAATGTGCTACCGGGAGGAAAGTATCAACTGATCAATAAAAAGGAAGGAAGCAGTAAAGCGCTTAGTTCTGCTGGCAATACTTTAGCAATGGCATCTATAACTACTGCTACAGATCAGGAATGGTTTCTTGCAAAAACGAACTTGGCTTTACACGGCACCAATGTTTATGAACTCAATACTACTGCTACAACGGCCGCAAATGCTTTTGAGCTATCGGGTACAAGCATTGTGGTAAATACTAAAAACACCAGTAATACCAACCAATGCTGGGTATTTCAACCCGTAGAACTCGTGGCAGGATACACAATGCCTACTGCTCCAACAGATATAACCGGAGTGTCTTACAGAACGCTTACCGATACCCAATATGCAATAAAAATTGCAGCAACACCCTCTACCAGCGACTGGGCGCTATTAAACACCCACCTTATCTACAAGAATATGCTTAACTCATTGCTGCCTTCTGTAGCAAGCGCATTTGATTCTCATCCATTTCAAAGGATGTCCTTAATAATTTCTAAAGGCGATCCCAACCTAATAACTTCAACAACACCTTATCTACACGGAGCGGGTTATACCACAACTCAGATGACTCAACTGCGAGGCGGCGTTATTTTTAATAATAGTACAGCCTACATTATTGTTACCGAAGAAATGATGTGCAAAGTGGGTGTTTTCAACAGACCATCTGATAATACGTACAGAGAATTTGATCAGGTAGTACATGAATTTACCCATGCTATTGATGCACTTGGAGGATTAAATACAACGAACAGCTCCAGTAATCCCTATCCCAGTAACAAATCAGAATGGTTTCCCTGGATAACACAGCAGTGGTTCAATAGTCAGTTTTCAAATACTCAGGGAGAAAGCAGAGCGGATATGACCCCAAGCGATTATAACTATGTAAACTCAATTTTTAATTCCTCCAATACTTGGCTACCTGCAAGAAATTTTAGAGGAGTTGATCCTTATGAATGTGCACCCGCTACAGTTTATGTGAACCAAGCCATTTCAACCAGTGGTGATGGCAGAACCTGGAGTTCAGCTTTTAAAACTCTTGAGGAGGCGTTGACTTTAGCAAATAGCTGCGATAGTGTTCTTGAAATTCGTGTAGCAGGCGGTACTTACTATCCTACCAATGTTTATAACAGTTCTGATCCGAGAGATGCAGTTTTTGCCATAACAAGAAGTAGCCTCCGTGTTATAGGTGGCTACAACGCAAGTACAGGAAAGAGAAGTTTTACAGCAAACCCAACTTACCTAAGCGGAAATGTCGGTCTGCTAAACCAAAGTACAGATAACGCTTACCATGTAATGGTTATTGGGGGTATTAATTCGGCTAATACAGACAGCATAATTGTTGATGGTTTCATTATTCAGGATGGCTATGCAAATGGATCCGGAGGATTAGGTGTGAATGGCACTACTTTCTATAGAAATAACGGAGGTGGACTTCATACAAATGGTGCCCACAGTAGAACCCTTATAAAAAACTGTGTTTTTACACAAAATGCAGGATTGGACGGTTCAACGTTTTCTATACAACATTCTGCAAACCCAAGTTTTGTAAACTGTTTACTTACAGGTAATCAAATAGTGAGCGGGTCTATTGGATATACTGTTTTGACCTATAATTCTTACCCCAGATTTATCAATACGACGATTGCTAATAATACTACTGGCGGTGGCATCATAGGCCTTGCCAGCAGTGCTCCCACCATTATTTCCAATTCTATTGTTTGGTCAAACAACGGAACAAGCTTGAATGGATCCTTCGATGTAAGTTATAGTAACATAGAAAGTGGATCAGTTCAAACCGGAACAGGAAATATCAACACAAGCCCAACATTTAAGAATACCTCAAACGCCGTGGGGGCAGACAATATTTGGGGTAGTGCAGATGATGGTTTTCACTTAGCAGTCGGCTCACCTTCCATAAATACGGGTCGCAACGACAGCATACCAAATGGTATTAGTACAGACCTTACCGGTGCGGTTCGCATCTACGGTGCCAATGCAGATATGGGTGCGTATGAATACAATCCTTGCTCGGGTTTTCAAACACTGTATGTAGATAGTTCTATAACTGCATCGGGTCTCGGTACTACCTGGGCTACGGCTTATAAAACCCTTGACGAAGCCCTTGATAAAGCCTGGTCTTGTACCACTGTAGAGCGTATATTGGTGGCACAAGGCACGTACGCACCCCAAAGTTATTTTTATGCGTGGCAGTCAGACGGCACAGGGGTAGAAATGGCACCTTTTGGTAACAATAGATACAAAACTTTCCATGTACGGCAAGGCTTGGAGCTATATGGTGGCTACCCAACCGGAGGAGGCACAAGAGATTTTAGAACACACACTACCATTCTCAGCGGCGCGGGTGTAGGTGGAGTTGCAACAGATTCCGCATATCACATCTTATATACAGATACTTCTACTTACTGGACAGGAGGTTATAACGACACTACTATAGTGGATGGTTTTACAATAAGGAATGGAGTTGGCAATCTCTTTACTAATTATACCATTAATGGCAATACGTTTATAAGAAATGATGTAGGTACAGGTATGCGTAACGAGGATGGTAATATAATTGTACGAAATAATATATTTAGCAATAATAGAAACGTATATACTGGAGGTGGATTATATTCCGGTTTGAATAGTAGTTCTGTCATTATAAATAATGTGTTTTATAGTAATAGCGGAAGTGCAGGAGGAGGAGGTTGTTATTTATCTGGAGTATCTACTATTGTTAATAACATCTTCTATAACAATGCCGCTGGCAATAATGGAGGAGCCATTTTTACGAATGGCGCAAACAAAACCTTTTCACTAGTAAACAATACATTCGTAAAAAACGTTGCAACAAACAGTGGTGGAGGGTGTTATATGCAAGTGGGCACTAATTATTTTAGTAATAATATTTTCTTTGGTAATTCTGCCTCACTTTTCGGTCAAGACATATATAAAGTTGTTGGCACTGCTACTTATTATGCAGATTTTAATTTACTACAAACAACCCTAACTATTGGCAGTGGGGTTGGATCACATAATATTTTTGGAGAAAATCCCGCCTTTGCAGATACCTCAGATGCAGATGGACCTGACAATATCTTCCGCACTACAGACGACGGGCTACAGCTAACTGTCAGCTCGCCTGCGGTGAGCGGAGGTAGTAACGATTCTATACCCAGTGGTATTGCAACAGATTTTATGGGAGCAAACCGTATTCAAAGAAATATTGTAGATATGGGCGCTTATGAAAGTTCTTTCGGAGCTTCATGGACTGGCGCTACAAGCGCTGATTGGAACACGGCGAGCAATTGGTTTGATAATATTGTACCAATACCCAATAGCGTCATCCATATACCTGCTACCGGTGTAACCAATGAACCAACACTTGCTACCAACGAAACGCATAAAAGACTGATAATTTCGCAAGGACGCACCCTTACCATTAATAGCGGTAATATCATATCAATAAATCAAGGATTTACTAACAATGGCACCACAACAGGAGACGGTAAGATTCTACTTACCGGAGGCACATCTACAATAGCAATTGGAGGTATAGGTACTACCAACCATATAGAACTGAATAATAACACAGGGGCAGCTATTAATGCAGGTGCAGCCGACCAACTCAATGTAACAAATAGCTTAACAATTACAAGCGGTACGCTTACCACCAATAGCAATTTGGTATTGAAAAGCACGGCAAGCAACACGGCACGTGTAGCGCCATTTGTCACTGGCTCACCCATTATCGGAAATGTTGTAGTGGAACGCTACATAGGCGCTCCTTCTGCAAGACGTGCATGGCGATTACTTACAGCGCCGCTTACAGGCAATACAGGTGCAAACGGGTTAATGTCTGTGAACTGGCAGAATGATTTTGACGGGGATAATAATACTGTTACTCCTGGTGTAGGAACCAACATCACTGGTCCTAACCCTATAACCGGAGCAGATTTTATTTCTGCAGATTATTCTCTTAAAAAATACAACGTAACCAATCAAAAACTGGATAGCGTAACAAACATCAGTACGGAAACACTGTTCAACAATTCTGCATCCATAGCTAACAAAGCGTTCTTCATTTTTGTGAGAGGAGATAAAACGACAGGCACATTCGGAACAAGCAACACTGTACTAAAAGCTGTAGGGCAATTACAAAGAGGTCAGCAACAGTTTAATCAAGCAACTTTGCCTGCTAACAGGTTCTGGGCAGTTGGTAATCCTTACGCTTCGCCAGTAGATTTTGGTTTAATCACCAGAAATAATATTGGCAAACGTTTTTGGGTGTGGGATCCGAATCTGAATACTGTTGGTGGTTATGTATTAGTAGATGATGCTGGCAACACAGGTACATATACCTACACGCCCAGTACAGGTTCCTCACAGAACCATCATATCCAATCGGGCCAGGCATTCTTTGTAAGAACTGTTTCCTCAGGCACTTCTGGTCTTACGTTTCAGGAAGCACACAAATCAACAGGCACTGTAAACAATGTTTTCAAAACTACCAGTACCATAGAAAGTTTGAACGGCGTATTATATGGTTTGGACGCATCAAACAATGCAACAGTATTCGATGGATTTACCTTGCAACGTGATGCGAATTTCTCCGATACTATAGATGATTTGGATGCGCCTAAAATGCAAAACGTAAATGAAAATATTGGTATTTATACCGATTCAACTCGTTTATCTATCGAACGTAAGTCTCTTATTGGTACCAACAATGATACGGTGCAACTAAAGTTTAACAACACGCGTCTGATGAACTATAAAATCAGCCTTCAACCCAATAATTATAGCACCTCTCAAACAATATTCCTCCGGGATGCATATCTGAATACGCTAACACCTGTAAGCACAACCGGCACCACCGATTATAACTTTACCATTACCACTGCGACAGGTTCATGGGATCAGTTTCGTTTCAGCTTGGTATTTATGGGAAATGCGCCTTTGTCTCTAAACAAAATAACATTCCAGGGTGGGCTGAGAGAATCGGTAGCAGATTTGCAATGGATCAACCAACAAGAGAAAGATGTTCTAAGCTATGAATTGGAAAAATCTACGGACGGGAAATCTTTTACGTCAATTCATAAACTCAATGCCAAATATAACCACAGCACAGCAGCAACCTACAATTATGAAGATGCAGAAGCTACGCACAAGATTCAATACTATCGGATAAAGGCATTAAAAGTGGAAAATGAATACATCTATAGTCATACCATTTCATTAGCGAATGCTTCCATTACTAATAAAGCAAGCCTCAGTGTTTTTCCAAACCCGGTAGAGAATTATCAGGTAAACTTAAAACTAACTAACCTGACGCGCGGAATGTACTATGTAAAAATCACGGCTATGGACGGCAAAGTTGTGTATAAAAAAGAAATAGAGCATAATGGGCAAAATGATATATACCTTATCACCCTGCCTGCTTTGGCATCAACCCTCTACCAGTTAGAGTTCAGTTCTGAAAATGAATTGTTTAAAGAAGTTAAAACCATCAGAGTTCAGTAATCATTTAAAATCTAAAATTATAATGAGACTAATAAATAAAATTAGCCTTGCTTTTATCGTCGTGCTTTTGGTTATGTCTACAATAAATAGCTATGCACAAGATCCCGGCGACCCAGGAGGAGATGTTGATAATGTCCCAATTGATGGTGGTGTGTCATTACTTATTGCCGCAGGGGTAGGTTATGGTGCTAAAAAACTAAGGGATGCCAGGAAGAAAAAAGAGAGTTGATGATTGAACTGCTTCGAAGATAATAAGAGAATTCAAAAACGTAAATCGTGCATTAGGAGTATATTCTTTCTATTTCCTCTTTTTGCTTTTGTTCAATGATTTTTCGCTTAATCTTTAATGAAGGAGTAAGCTCGCCGGTATCTACAGTCCATTCGCTGGGAAGTAAAACGAATTTCTTCACTTGCTCTACATGCCCAAAGTTTACATTGTATTTGTCAAGCTGGCTTCGAATAAGATCGCGCACTTCTTTCATCCCTGCAATTTCCTTATTGCTTTCCGGAACCGGAATGTTGTGATCCTGCAAATATTTACGCACATGAACAAAAGCTGGTACAATCAATGCGCTCACAAACTTTTGGTTTGCGCCTATTACCATAAGTTGTTCAATAAAAACACTTTCTTTCATCTTGTTTTCAATAGGCTGGGGCGCTACATACTTTCCGCCTGAGGTTTTGAATATCTCCTTTTTCCGGTCTGTTATTTTTAAAAATTTTCCTTCAATCCATTCTCCGATATCGCCGGTATGAAACCAACCGTCCTTCATCACTTCCTCGGTGAGCTGCGGTCGTTTATAGTAACCCATCATTACATTGTTTCCCTTTGTAAGAATCTCTCCATCTTCAGCAATTTTTACTTCCACGTTCTGTATTAATGGACCTATTGATCCAATTCGTCTTCCGCTACTTACAAATTTGTTTACAGAAATTACCGGCGAAGTTTCCGTTAATCCGTAACCTTCCATTATGATGATATTGGCTGCTGTAAATATCCTTATCAGTCTTTCCTGACAGGGTGCAGAACCGGTAACTATTGCTTTCACTTTTCCGCCAAGCGCTTCCCGCCATTTGGAGAAAATAAGTTTATTGGCAAGATTGAGTTGTTGTTGATACCACCAGCTTCCTTCATTTACATTGTCGTACTTGAAACCAAGATTTAAAGCCCAGAAAAATAATGCCCTTTTGATGCCCGTCAGTTCCATTCCTTTAGCAAGAATTTTTTCGTAAACCTTTTCCAGCAAACGCGGAACTGTTGTAAAGACAATTGGCTTCACTTCTTTCAGATTATCGCCAATCGTTTCCATACTTTCTGCATAGTAAATGGCAATTCCTGCTTGCAGATATACATAGCTCACCATTCGCTCAAAAATATGGTTGAGTGGAAGAAAGCTCAGTGCCTTCCCACCTTTCTCTGCAAAGCAAAATTCAGGCATACTATCCTGCACATTGCTTACAATATTTCTATGACTGAGCATCACTCCTTTCGGATCGCCTGTAGTGCCGGAAGTGTAGATGATGGTAGCAAGTGTTTCTTCGTTTATTCTTTCACTCACCGATTGGTCGGGCGTAAGGTTTTTATGAATTAACTCCTTCCAATTAGCCACTCCTGCAATCTCATCAAACGAAATAATGTGCTTCAGTGTGCTCACACTATGGAACGCACTCTTAAACCGTTCATACAAATCTTTATCTGCTACAAATAGAATCCGCACTTCCGCTTCATTCAATATAAAACTTATTTCCTGCGGACTAATTGTGGGATAAATAGGCGTGAGCACAGCGCCACATAGTTGTGTAGCGAGGTCTGTAATAATCCACTCTGGTCTGTTGGGAGAAATGATCGCTATTTTTTCCTGCTGTTCCGGTTGCAATATTTCATGGGAAATACCCAAAGACAGTAATCCACCGCATAGTTTATTGGCTGTCTGCCACACGTCACTACACGAGTACGTGCGCCATGTGCCATTTTCCTTTGCGCCGAGCATCACGGCATCAGGTTCTTCCTCATTTCTCTTTGCTGCTATATCGAAAAGACGAGTGATCATACCTAAATTTACCGATTGTTGTGCTATAATCAAACACTGCAACTCATTTGTTACAGTTAAATCAAGCCTTCGAAATTGTTCATGGAAATTATCCTCCAACAACTCGCACCCACTCCTCTAAAAGATAAGATCACAGAAAACAGTTCTGATGTGTGGAAGAAGACACTGAGCTTTCATAAAGGCGAGCATGTTTTTATTCAGGCGCCTTCAGGCACGGGTAAGACCACGCTCATTCATATTCTTTATGGCTTGCGTACTGACTATGAAGGTGAAGTGCATTGGGATGGAAAATTGTTGAATGGAATGAATGAGACGCAGCAAGCTCATTTGCGTGCGGGATTTTTAAGTGTGGTATTTCAGGATCTTCGTTTGTTTTCTGAGTTTACAACCTGGGAAAATCTTGAGATCAAAAGAACACTTACAAATACAGTTGCACAGCAGCGAGTGGAAGAAATGTTGCAAAGACTTGGTATTCTTGAAAAGAAAAATGCACTTGCGAAAACGCTTTCTTATGGAGAACAACAACGCGTAGCAATTATTCGCGCCTTACTTCAGCCTTTCGATTGGTTGTTGATGGACGAACCATTTAGCCATCTTGATAGTGTAAATATTGACAAAGCAGTTTCACTGATTGCAGAGGTATCGGCAGCAAACAATGCAGGAATTATATTAGCCGATCTTGAAAGGAATGATTATTTCCTTTACCATAAAAAGCTGTTCTTATAATTGTCTTTACTGTGACTCCTTTCAAATTTCCCCGCAGATACTTGGAGACATGTGGTGTTTTTTTCGCAGAGGAAAGCCAAATGTCAACGCTGTCAGCGCTTTGTTCTGCGTTCCTCTGCGCGAAAACTTTTTTTACTTTGCGGTCTTCACTTCATTGCGATCTTTGCGAGCAATGGAATTTACATAAGTGAAAACACAGAAAAAACTTTTACGAGATCTGTTGTTGAAAAAGAGCAGTCGGTCACGATTGTGGATGGCATGGTTGAGCCTTTGCGCAGGAACCACCTTATTGCTTTTGTCGGTGATGATCTGGTGGAATTTTCAGGAATTGCTTTATGGTAAAAATGAAAATGATAGCCTCGGTAATAGTTTCATTATCCTCAGTAAAAGTGTGACGAATGACAACATGGGCAGACCCGATCTCACGGTTTTCTCCCAATCGGAAATTATTGCCTTAAGCAATGCGCCCCAAGTGCAGGATGTTGGTGTGCTTACCTCCAATCGTTTTCCTGCGTATATCGCCCTAAATGCAAACATGGATTTCTCATCCGAAATTTTTTTGGAAGCTGTGCCCGATAGATTTATTGATAAGAAGCCGTTGGAATGGAACTGGCAACAGGGCAATCGTGAAATTCCCATTATTTTATCGCGTGAGTTTTTAAACCTCTACAACTACGGATTTGCTTTGAGTCAAGGCTTGCCACAACTTTCACAATCTTCCATTCAGGCGCTCGCCTTCGATTTGGTTTTAGGTTCGCCCGAACTGCGCGAAACTTATAGTGCAAGGGTGGTGGGATTTTCAGACCGAATAACATCGGTGTTAGTGCCGCAATCATTTATAGAATTTGCCAACGAAAAATATGGACGCAACGCGGCAGCTTTTCCGTCACGGCTCATATTGAATGTGAAGGATCCATCCAACACGCATTTCGTTCAGTTTCTTGAAAGCAAGAATTATGCAACTAATGCCGAACAACTCCGCTGGAATAAAGTACGTGCGGTGGTAGAAGTGATAGCCTCGGCTACAGGATTGCTCGCCATTCTTTTAATGGGTATAAGCGTACTGGTCTTTGTTCTTTTTATTGAGCTGACTATTGCCCGTGCGCAGCAATCTTTATCCTTGCTGTTGCAATTAGGTTATGATCCCGGGTACCTCAGAAAGTTTATGATGCAGCGGTTCATTCCACTCATGCTGGCAGCGATTGTTGTTGCTGTAATTTTTGCGGCAATAGCGCAGTGGTTAGCTTCCATTTTTATTGTCAGAATGAATCTCCAACTTCCCGCGTTGCCGGGCTTCCCTGTTTGGATAGCGGTTTTCTTAAGTATTGTTTTGCTGGTTTTGCAAATCAGAATCTCCGTAATAAAGGCGATGAAATCTATCTGACAAAGGTTAATCTCCGGCAACTTAGATAAAAGATGGTTCAACATCTAAAAGTCCTGTCACATTTAGTTGCATGTTGAAAAGATGGCAAAACATAGTTTGTCGAATGCGAAAACACGGAATCTAAGCGCTGTAAATGAGGGTAAAAAGAATTGAAAAAACAGGAGACCTGTTTGAGCCTGTGTTAAGGGACTGTATTGAACTGAATAAAGCGCTGGAGGAAATTGCATTGCTATTTAAAGAAGAGGGACTGAAATAATTGTCAGTTTTGGATTTTTAAAAAATCAAAAAACTCCGCGCGGTGGCGGAGTTTTTCTCTATTGGTTTAGGAAAAATGGGGCGTGGGAAAAATTATTGCTGTGTTGCAGTGTAAACTACATCTGTAGAATACAAACCGGCAGGGTA
>CALMWT010000154.1 GCA_937870855.1 uncultured Taibaiella sp. | reverse complement strand
TGGGTCAGAATGGTGCAGGGAAAAGCACCACCATGCGAATGCTTTTAGGATTGATACGACCCGACAGTGGGAAGGTGTTTATCAAAGAAAAAGAATTTACAAACCGACGCAGATATTTGCTGAAGTATGTAGGTGCAATCATTGAGCGACCCGACATGTATGGTTATTTGTCTGCGTGGGATAATATTCGAATGATCGCGTCTTTGAGCCGGAAAGAAATTACGCAAAGCCGGCTTTATGAAATGCTTGAACTGGTAGGATTGAGAGGTAGAGAAAAGGACAAAGTAAAAGCCTACTCGCAGGGAATGAAACAAAGACTTGGGATTGCTATCGCTTTGGTACATGATCCTGATCTTTTAATATTGGACGAGCCAACAAATGGATTGGATCCGCAGGGAATTGCGGAGATGAGAAACTTAATATTGCGGCTGCGTGAAGAACATGGAAAAACAATTCTGATCAGCTCTCATTTGCTCTATGAAATAGAACAAATAGCAACGCAAATGCTCATCATCCATAAAGGACAAAAAGTGGCGGAAGGAAATGTGAAGGAGTTACTTGATCCTAAAGAAACACTTTTTGATGTGCATATAGTGCCCGATACATTACTCGTCAGAACTTTAAGGGAAAGCCGCTGGAGCGCTTTTATTCAAAACAGTGAAAAGGACAAGCTCACTTTTAAAATTCACCCAAAACAAATGCCGGAGCTAAACAGATTTCTCGTTCAGCACCATGTTGCCGTAATGGAGATTAAGTCTCGTCATTCTTTAGAAGCCTACTTTTTATCGCTCACCAATGAAGCAGCTGGTACAACAGGAACTGTATAAAATATTTCGCCGTCCGCGAACGTATATCAGCTTTGGTATCATTGCTGCGGTAACGCTTATTGTGGAGGCAGCTTTGTATGCAGACGGAAAAACATTTATTGATTTTGCACTCGCATCACTTACCGAGCAATTCGATATTCAGGGCAATATAATCAATGGGTATCTGGTCACTTACATTATATTACAGTCGCTTATTGTAAATATTCCGTTGCTCGTGGCGCTTGTTGCAGGCGATGCCCTTGCAGGAGAAGCTAATATCGGAACCCTAAGATTGTTGCTTACAAAACCCATTACGAGATCGAAGCTCGTTTGGGCAAAATTTCTGGCAAGTGTGGTTTACACTTTGCTGCTGCTCTTGTGGCTTGCCATCATTTCGCTTGGATTATCGCTCATAATTTTTGGTACCGGCGATATGGTGAATATGAAAAGCGATGCTATGGTTTTAATATTGAAGGACGATGTGCCGTGGCGATATTTTGCAGCTTTTGGTTTTGCAGCTATAGCCATGACAGCCGTTGCGGCGCTTTCTGTGTTGTTGTCTGTATTCGCTGAAAATTCGATTGGTCCTATTGTCAGCACTATGGGCATTATCCTTTTCTTCACCATTATTACCAATCTTGGTTTACCATCTTTTGAAGTCATAAAGCCTTACCTGATGACCACACACATGATTGCCTGGAAGGGATTTTTTAGCGATCCTGTTCCCTTTGGAGCAATTGCTTTTTCCGGTTTTGTGTTAATGGTTTACACTGTGGTTTTTATTGCATCCACTATTATCATTTTCAATAAAAAGGATATTAAGTCATGAAGCGTGTGTTTGTGTTGTTTTGTTTTTTTGTGTTGAATGTGCATGTTTCCGCTGCGCAGGATGTTTCTGCCCAGCAGCTTTTTTATAACATGCGTACAAAACTTTCAACCGTGAAAGATTACGTGGCGGAGGTGAAAATGAAAATCAATATTTCGTTTATGCGCGTTCCCACTTTATCGGGCAAGCTCTATTTTAAAAGTCCTGATAAAATGAAATTGGAGCGCAATGGTGGCATTTCTATTTTGCCTAAAAAAAGCATCAGCCTGACGCTGAATAATTTGGTGCCTGCCGGAGACGTAACAGTGATAGATGCGGGGGAGGAACGCATAAACGGCAAAGCGCTGCGCGTAATTAAAGTAGTGCCGGATAATGATCAAACCGATATTGTATTGACGAAAATATGGGTGGATGAAACAAGGCTGCTGGCGATACGAACAGAAACCACTACACGAGAAAACGGCACTATCAGCATGGATTTGCAATTTGGGAAATACGCTCACCTGGCATTACCAGATCATGTAATTTTTCATGTGGATGTGAAGGATTTTAAAGTGCCTAAAGGAGTGACCATGGATTATGACACGGGGGAAGACGTAATAGTGAAAAAAGGAGAGAATAATAAACCGAAGAAGGGGACTATCCGCATAGATTATCTGAGTTATGAGGTAAATAAAGGTTTGAGCGATCAGGTTTTTATAGAAAAGTAAAGTGGGGAAAATCTCATGGATGTTTCAAAAAATAAAAGCCCCGTTTGCACGGAGCTAAGAACATAGAACAGAACTAAAATTATTTTACAGAGGCAAGGAAATCTTTCACCTTATCCTTGTGCACCATTCCTTCTTTAAAAGTATAAGCACCAGACTTAGGGCTACGAACAGCCTTGATTACTTTGGTATAGTTTTTCGCTTCTGCTGCAAGCTTAGGATCTTTCTTGATCGCGGTTTTAGCTGCTTTTGCCATGACGATTTAAATTTTTAAAGGTTTTAAAATCCAAACTCCAAAAGGTTGATATTTGGAATTTGAGATTTGGGAATTTGATCTACTTTATTTCTTTGTGAACAGTTACCTTTTTCATGATCGGGTTAAATTTCTTTAACTCAATACGCTCAGGTGTGTTCTTTTTGTTCTTTACCGTAATGTAACGGCTGGTGCCCGGCAATCCGCTATTCTTATGCTCTGTGCATTCCAATATTACCTGTACGCGGTTTCCTTTTTTAGCCATCTGATGATGCTTTTAAAATTCTTGAAAATTAAATTGTCTGACCTTTTGCACGTAGTTCTTTTACTACAGTGAATAAGCCATTTTTATTGATCGTACGGATCGCATCGGCTGTGAGCTTCAGCGTAACCCAACGGTCTTCTTCTACGAGGAAGAAACGTTTTGTCTGCAAATTGGGCAGAAAACGACGTTTAGCTTTCTTGTTAGAGAAAGATACTTTATGACCAGTTATGGGCTTTTTACCTGTTACCTGACAAACGCGTGCCATTCTTTTTAAATTTTGGACTGCGAAGGTAAGTAAAAATTGAAAAGGAAAAAGGAAAGTATTGAAAAATATTTTTCAGTGCATCTTTTAGGCAAGAGTAGGGTACAGCAAATCATCAAGATCGCTAATGCCGGGAATATTTTCACTCACAAAGCCTTCGGCATATTGCGTTCCTATGCGTTTCCCCCAAAGTGCATCACGATATCTGATTTGCTCTAAAAAATTTTGTGTGGCTATGTAAGTCACAGGTTCATCTGAATTCGCATCATGAAACTGACTTTTGTAGCATTTTATCGCTTCCATTTTTTCCTCAAAACATTCTGAAATATCTACCAGAAAAGTAGGCTCCAGCATCCGGTCTTGTATCATGTGAAAAACACGTTTTGGTCGCCATGCTTCCTGCGGTTCTCCATTATCTTCTGTTTCAATTTTTCTTAATCCTGCAAGAAAGCAAGCATTTGCAATCAGCTTTCCTGCACGTCCATGATCCGGGTGGCGGTCGGAAAGTGCATTTGCCAATACAATATCTGGCTGGTAGCGGCGAATGAACTTAATGAGTTTGCGTTGGTGTTCTTCATCGTTTCTAAAAAAGCCATCTGCCATTCCCGCATTCTCCCGAACGGTTAATCCCATAAACTTTGCAGCATTTTGTGCTTCCATTATTCTTATTTCAGCAGTGCCACGTGTGCCGAGTTCACCCATTGTAAGATCAACAATTCCTACCGCCTGTCCTTTCTTAGCATGTTTTATAAGTGTGCCTGCGCATCCGAGTTCTACATCATCGGGATGAACGGCAATGGCGAGTATGTGAAGCTTTTGCATAAGGGTGCAAAAATAGTGTTGTATTACGACGATAGAACGCTGATGATTATGATCTTTATGATCTTCATGATCTTCGCAGATTGCATTTTATCATGGTAATCAGTTAAATCATGATAATCTGCGTTCCCTCTTTTTAATTCTTTGTCTGCCTTTGCTGCTGTTGCTGGTAATATTGATAGCGATAGTAGTTTGTCGCTTCAAGTTCACGAACTATCATTTCAAGGTCTCTGTCATCGCCCGCAGGGTCGTAAGCTTTCTTCAGATTATTGCTGAAAAGTAGCGCTACAGATTGATAGACCACTGCATTAAACCCTCCTTTTACTTCCTTAATAATGCTAAAACAATTCCTGCCCGTTTGGCGATTAATCAGTTTTACGAGTACTTGCCCCTGACTTATGGTTAGGTTTTCCAATTCTCCTTTAAATTTCGCCTTCAGTTCCTTTTCCACTTGCTTCATGTATTTTTTCTTAGCCTTTTCTTCGGGAATAAATTCAAGATTGGTATGCACATCTCTCAATACCCCCGCAGCAATTACTGCATAAGGGTAGGTTTTGTAAACATTGTATCGCAACCTGTTAAAAGCCGCCTGTTTCTTTGCCCATTTTTTAGGTACCCTGTCCATTATATCCACGTCTTCCAGAAAAACCATGGGAATGGTGTCGCGCCCTTCTATCACCGCACCTAATAATATAGAATCTGTTGCCGTCTTTTGCTGAGCAAATAATGCCATTGTGTTGAAAAACAACGACAGAAAAACGACAGATAAATTCTTAGAGATCATTGGTATATAAAGCTCCTGATTTTTAGTGGTATTTCCTGTAGAGAAGTAACCCACAGTGCCACAAAAGATACGTTAAAACTCATCTTGCAGACATTTCTAAAATAGGAACACTACCGAATAGGATAACTTTGTAGCCCGAAACGTTGCTATGAGAAAGATTTTAATTGCCAGTTCATTTGTTGCCTTTACATCTTGTGAGCCGAGCCAAACCACAATTGATGACAGCCGACGCGAAGCTATAATTGATTCGCTTGTTGCTATAAGAATGGAAGAAATAACCCGCCAGGCCACAGAGGATTTTGATCGCAGACGTTCCATAGAGGTAAAGGCAAAAGCGGATTCAATAGTTACATCGAAAAATGCAAGTAAAATCTCCCCTCCCAATAATACCATTTCCAACAACTTGCCAATGCCATAATGGATACCGACAAATCCATATTGTACTTTGATGGTGTTTGTAACCTATGCAACAGACTTGTAATCTTCTTTATTGAACGGGATAAAGAAAAGAAAATCCTGTTCGCTTCTCTTCAATCCCCGGCAGGACAAAAAGCACTCGAACAATCAGCGCAGCAATTGTCTTGCGAGGATAGCGTGTTGCTTTATCATGATGGAAAATACTATCAAAAATCAACTGCCATAATTAAGGCTTTGAGTATGCTTGGGGGTGTTTGGAGATTGAGTTTGGTTGCTTATATCCTCCCAGTTTTTCTAAGAAACAAACTTTACGACTTCTTTGCTAAAAACCGGTATCGCTGGTTTGGAAAGAAAGAAGAATGTATGCTTCCTACTCCTGAACTGCGTTCTCGTTTTTTAAATTAGTCTGTGTAGGAGAACCATAAACGATTAACGGTGAATGCGGAAAATGGCATAATGACTGTCCATGTGCGCACGAAAAATTCAGACTTTGCTGACAAACTGTCAACGAACAGCTATGGAACACTACTTGATTAGTGGGTGTAGAAACTTAAAAAGCCTCCGAAATATGCAAGAGAAAGGAACCATTTCCATACACACAGAGAATATCTTTCCGATCATTAAAAAATTCCTTTATTCCGACCACGAGATTTTTTTGCGCGAGCTTGTGTCGAACGCTGTAGATGCTACGCAAAAAGTAAAACGTCTTTCCAGCCTCGGGCAGTTTAGCGGTGAATTAGGAGATACGACCATTGAGATAAGTTTTGATGCGGAGGCTAAAACCATCACTATTTCCGACAAGGGAATAGGCATGACGGCAGATGAAATTAAGAAGTACATCAACCAGATTGCATTCTCAGGCGCTACCGAGTTCATGGAAAAATTTAAGGAAGCAAATGATGCAAATGAGATCATTGGTCGTTTCGGACTCGGATTTTACTCTGCCTTTATGGTGGCCGATAAAGTGGAGATTCAAACATTGTCGTATCAGGATGGTGCTACACCGGCTCGTTGGGTATGCGATGGCAGTACAGAGTTTGAAATAGGTGAGGGCAATCGTTATCAGCGCGGTACGGATGTGATCTTGTACATCAATGAAGAGAATAAGGAATTTCTTGAGCAATATCGCCTCCAGCAAATACTCGATAAATACTGCCGTTTCCTTCCGGTTTCTATAAAGTTTGGAACAAAAAGTAAGTCAGTGCCCGATGGTGAAGATGAAGAAGGCAAGACAAAATATAAGAGTATAGAAGTTGATAACATCATCAACAATACCACCCCGCTTTGGACAAAAACGCCAAGCGATCTGAAAGATGAAGACTACCTCGGTTTTTATCGCGAACTATATCCGATGGCAGAGGATCCTTTGTTTTGGATACATCTGAACGTGGATTATCCCTTCAACCTAACCGGAATTCTATACTTTCCTAAAGTAAAAAATGAACTGGAGCTACAGCGTAATAAAATACAATTGTACTCGCGCCAGGTATTTATTACAGACGAAGTGAAAGACATTGTTCCTGAATTTCTGATGTTGCTGCACGGAGTAATAGACAGCCCCGATATTCCGCTGAATGTATCCCGCAGTTTTCTGCAAGCTGATAGCAATGTGAAAAAAATCAACAGCTACATCACACGAAAAGTTGCTGATAAGCTGAATGAATTATTTAAGAACGATCGCAAAGCTTATGAAGAAAAGTGGAATGACATTGGTCTGTTTGTGAAGTATGGTATGATCAGCGAAGAAAAATTTGATGAGAAAGCGAAGGATTTTGCATTGCTGAAGACCACCGGAAACGAATTTTATACACTCGAAGAATACAAGGAGAAAGTAAAAGATGTGCAGACGGATAAAGAAGGTACGCTCGTATATCTGTATGCGTCTGATGCGTTGAAACAAGATAGTTTTATTCAAAGCGCTGGGCGAAAAGGTTATAATGTGCTGCTGATGGATGGACAGTTGGACACACATTTTATTAGCCATGTAGAAAGAAAAGGGGAGAAGCTCGCATTAAAACGTGTGGATGCCGATGTGATTACTAAGCTGATAGAAAAAGATGAGAAGTATGAAGATGTTCTTTCGGAAGAGCAACGCAATCAGGTAAAAGATATTTTTAGCAAGGCGATCAGCAAGCCGAATATGCAAGTAGAAATTGAAGCGCACAATCCTGAAGAGCTACCCGTTACCGTAACTATGGATGAGTTTATGCGCCGGATGAAAGACATGTCAAAGATGGGTGGTCCTTATAGTTTTTACGGAGCGATGCCTGAAAACTACAAAGTAGCCATCAACGGAAATCACAAATTGATCTCGAAAATTTTACAAGCCGAAGATGAAGGTCAGAAGGAACAATTAGCGAAGCAGGCATACGATCTTGCATTGTTGTCGCAGGGTATGCTCACGGGCAGCGACCTTACTGCTTTTGTTAATAGAAGTGTGGAGCCGATTTAA
>CALMWT010000153.1 GCA_937870855.1 uncultured Taibaiella sp. | reverse complement strand
CGACGTGTCTTATGTCGAGTACGTTCAAAATCTCGATACGGCTAATAGCATTTTGCTGAACTATGCCGATGCAGTGCGTCAGTATAACCAAACTATCATCAACATCCAATACCTCATAAATCAATAACGATGAAATTAGAGTATAATCCATTTAAAATAATGCTTGTCACTACTGCACTTTTTCTGCTGGCTGCATGCGGTAAAAAAGAAGAAACTTCTACCGACGAACCGGAAGCCAAAAAAGAAGCTGCACATGAAGAGAGCGGAAACAAAGAGGTCGAACTCAATGAGGCGCAATATTCTTCAGCTGGTGTTGTGCTTGGTACTTTTAGCCCTAAAAACCTCAGCGAAGTAATCAATGCTAACGGATACACCAAGTTGCCACCGCAGAACCAAGCGGACGTATCGGTCTTTGTGTCTGGAATCATCAAAAGCATCGCCATTATAGAGGGGCAGAGCGTCCGCAAAGGACAAGTAATCGCAACGGTAGAAAGTCCTGAATTTACCAGAATCCAGCAGGATTACCTAACCTCAAAAAGTAATCTGGAATTCCTGAAGTTAGAGTTTGAACGGCAGCGGGTTCTGAGCGAGGAAGAGGTGTCGGCGAAGAAAGTTTTTCAGAAAACCAAAGCCGACTACGAGATAGAAAAGGCACGCTATTCCTCTCTTAGTAAACAGCTTCAGACAATGAACATCAACCCAAACAGAGGCGCTGTCGCTACCGTTCCCGTCGTTGCGCCAATTTCGGGGTCGATTACCGAAGTTAATATCAAAATAGGCAGTACAGTGTCACCCGGTCAGGCTTTGGTGAATATCGTCGACAATTCGCAGTTGCATGTTGATTTATTGGTTTATGAGAAAGACCTCCAAAAGGTAAAAACGGGCCAAAATGTCCGCTTTGTTCTGACCAATCAGGATAACACGGAAATCAGCGGAAAGATTTTCAGCGTGGGCAAGGCGTTTGAAAATGAAACCAAATCGGTTGCCGTTCACGCAGATATTGAAAACGACAAACAACAACTCATACCCGGAATGTATGTCAACGCGCTTATTGACGTCGGTGCAAATACCGTCAACGCACTTCCGGTAGATGCCGTAGTTAAGGCGGAGGGACGCGAGTTTATTTTTATTCTTGAAGGAGTTGAGCAAGAAGGCGGTCACGACGCTGAAAAAGACCATGCTCACGACGACGGGCATTCACACGATGAGACCTCATCACATGACTCGGAGAAAGACCATTCACATGATGATGGGCACGCCCACAAGGAGTCAGGGAAAAGTTATCATTTCCAGCGCATAGAAGTGAAGACCGGAACAGCACAATTGGGCTATGTCCAAATCACGCCGCTGCAACAACTTCCTGCTGATGCGAAAATTGTCACCAAAGGCGCGTACTATATACAAAGTCACTTGCTGAAAAGTGAAGGCGGCGGCGGACACGATCACTAATTTAATATCAATTTTAATAGCTATCTAACATGAAAAATTTCGTAAAAACATTCATCATCATCATCACATTTTTATCAATCGCTACAAGTGCGTCAGCGCAGCAGAAAACAGTTCAAAAGGCAGTAATCAAAACTTCCATAACCTGTGACCATTACAAGCAGTGCGAAACCTGCGGAGGGCTGCTGGAGAAAACCTTACTGAAAACAAAAGGCATCCAGATGATAACCCTTAACGAGAAGGAAGAAACTATCGAAGTGGTCTACAATTCCAAGAAGATAGATTTGGCGGCTATCAAAACTGCTATCAGCAAATTGGGTTACGCAGCTGACGACGTAGAAGCTGATCCGGCGGGTTACGAAAAATTGGACGGATGCTGCAAGCCGTCGTAACATGGAAATTTACACAACGATGCCTCAGTCTTTAGTTCCCTTTTTTGAAGCGGAACTAAAGACAGCAAAAGAATTTTTGGATCGCAGCGAATTTTCAGCGTGTTGGAAGCATTATGAACGCGCTCACATAATCGGCCAAAAGTATCCTTACCAGCATTCAGTTGTCCATTGGAGAATGTTATGTTTTGGAATCAGGATTAAAAGTTGGCCGGAGATCGCGGGGCAAATTCCAAGACTGCTTTTCGGCGGAATCAAATCGTTTGTCGGACATGTCCCTGTCGGTAATACGGGCGGGGCAGATGTGCCGCCTCTGAAGCCGATGACTATCCCCGAAGATCTCCAAAAAATAATCGACTTAAACTCAAAAAATGAAGACACCTCTAAATAATTCCGGCATGACGCATAGTGCCGATGACGGTCACAATCACGGCGTCGAAGATAATTCGGGCTGGAAGTCACATCTCCCGCTACTCTCGGGATTGACAGTACTTCTTATAATGTTGACATTGGAATACGGCTTCGATTACATCCCGGTTTTTCCATTTGACCTCATCATCTACCTCGGCGCTTACCTGCTTTCAGGCTATAATGTGCTTTACATGGCATGGAGAAAAGCACTTCGCTTTGACTTCTTCAACGAATTTTTTCTCATGAGCACTGCAACTATCGGTGCGTTTGCTATCGGGTCATACAGCGAGGGCGTCGCAGTAATGGTTTTCTATTCCATTGGCGAATGGTTTCAGGATGCAGCGGTAAATCGTGCCAAACGAAGTATTAAGGCGCTGCTCGATGTGCGTCCTGAGAAAGTTGATGTTCTGCGTAACGGAGCTCATGAAACAGTTCACCCATCTAAGGTTGAAATCGGTGAAATAATCCAGACAAAACCGGGCGAAAAGGTTGCGCTTGACGGCACGCTTGAATCGGAGAAGGCATCGTTCAACACTGCCGCATTGACAGGCGAAAGCAAGCCGGACACCAAGAGGAAAGGTGAAAAGGTTTTTGCCGGGATGATTAACCTCAACACGTTATCTGAAATCAAAGTTACAGCCAAGTTTAGTGACAGCAAACTCAGCCGGATTCTCGAAATGGTTCAGGATGCGACCGCTCGTAAATCGCAGACACAACTCTTCATAAGCCGCTTTGCCAAAGTGTACACACCAATTGTCTTTGCGCTCGCTGTCGCCCTTTGCTTTGTGCCTTATTTCTTCGTGAACGATTACGATTTTAGTGACTGGTTTTACCGAGCACTGGTGTTTTTGGTGATCAGTTGCCCATGCGCATTGGTCGTGTCGATTCCACTCGGATATTTTGGAGGTATCGGGCTGGCGTCGAGAAACGGTATTTTATTCAAAGGCTCAAATTTCTTGGACGTTATGACAGAAATCGATACGGTTGTCATGGATAAAACCGGAACGTTGACAGAAGGGGTATTCAAAGTTCAGGAAGTCGAGCCGGATAAAATGAGTGAAGCTGAATTGTTAAAGTTTGCGGCGGCTATTGAGAGTAAATCTACACATCCTATTGCATTGGCTGTCACCCAGCATGTAGGGAAAGAAGTGCTGCAAAATGTGTCAATAAACAGCGTTGAAGAAATTGCGGGGCACGGCCTAAAAGCGACTGTTGACGGAAAAGAAGTATTGGCCGGAAACACCAAGCTGTTGGAAAAGTTCGACATCATTTATCCTGACAACATTAAAGCCATCGTCAACACTGTTGTTGTTATGGCCGTCGATAAGAAATATGCGGGTTACATTACAATCGCTGATCAAATCAAAGCCGATTCGGAAAAAGCCATCACTGACTTACACAAGCTCGGCATCAAGACCGTCATGCTTTCCGGCGACAAACAATCAGTCGTGGATGAAGTCGCGAAAAAACTCTCGATTGACAATGCTTACGGCGATTTGCTGCCTGAAGGTAAAGTCGAAAAAGTGCAGGCATTAAAGGATCAGAATAGGAAACTGGCCTTCGTTGGTGACGGAGTCAACGATGCGCCTGTTGTGGCATTGGCGGACGCTGGGATAGCAATGGGGGGATTAGGCAGTGATGCGACGATTGAAACCGCCGATGTTGTCATCCAGAACGACCAGCCGTCCAAAATCGTAACCGCAATCAAAGTTGGAAAGCTCACTAAGAAAATCGTATGGCAAAACATTATACTTGCGATGGGTGTCAAAATCATCGTTCTTGCGCTGGGCGCAGGCGGAATCGCAAATCTGTG
>CALMWT010000152.1 GCA_937870855.1 uncultured Taibaiella sp. | reverse complement strand
TGTCCTTACTGCAACGCCAAACGCAAATAGTTTTACCATTGACCTTAAAGGGAAAGCAGCAGGTGTTTATTTCTACAGCATCACAGGAGGAGAAAGTAAGATGAGGGGAAAGATGTTGCTGGAGTAAGACCGCTACATTTTAAATCCGGCAATCTTTGAATACTGAAAATCACGGTTCAGACAATTGCATTCCGCAGTAAAAATCCCGACTTTTGCCGAGATTTTTCCATTTATGCAATTCATTCTTTTTGACAACGAAACTCGCTTTCGATTCCTGCCCTTCACGCATACCCGTCCAATAGCCGACGTACGTTGCGGCATACTCACCATGCGCGAGCGTTGGGAAAAATTGCTAAAAGAAAAAACTTCAACCCTAACCGATTCTTATCTGCAACCCGTATATCCACTCAATGCAGGCAATGACAACCTACTGATTAATGCCAGTGTATTTGCTACCGAAGAGTTAATAAATGAGATTTCTTCTTTGAAAGAAGATGAAAAGCTGGTGCAAAATGACATTTTGATTGCAGCAAGATTTTCCACTTCCGAAATTCATTTTTATAACCTCAACGCAAATACCCAAAACCTAAAAGCAAAATCCTTCACAGGCACGGTCAACAAGCTTCAAAACATTTGGGACATTTTTGCTCAAAATGAAAGAGCGATAAAGGAAGATTTTTCTTTGCTTACAAAAGGCAGAAAGAGCCAGCCAATACCTGAAAATGTAATGGTAAGCGGAAGGGAAAATGTTTTTATGGAACAAGGCGCTATCGTGAACGCTGGAGTAATTATCAATGCTACTGTCGGGTACGTGTATCTTGCCAAAGATGCTGAAATTCTGGAGGGCGCTATGCTGCGGGGTTCTGTAGCACTTGGCGAACATGCGGTAATAAAAATGGGAGCGAAGATTTACGGGGCTACCACTATCGGAGAAGGTTGTAAAGTGGGTGGTGAAATAAGCAATGTGGTGTTTTTTGCTAACAGCAACAAAGGGCACGATGGTTATCTGGGCAATGCCGTGATTGGCGAATGGTGTAACCTGGGAGCGGACACCAATTGTTCGAACCTGAAAAACAATTACGACCACATCAAAATTTGGGATGAGCACGCAAACAAATCAGTTCAAACAGGTTTGCAATTCTGTGGACTTCTAATGGGCGATCATTCCAAATGCGGCATTAATACCATGTTCAATACCGGAACGGTAGCAGGTGTTTCTGCAAATATTTATGGTGGAGGTTTTCCTGAAAAGTTCATTCCTTCGTTTACCTGGGGTGGAAGTGAGGGAATGGTCACTTATGATTTTAACCGCGCAGTAGATACTGCTAATAAGATGATGGCAAGAAGAAATAAACAACTTAGTGAACCAGAGGTAGCGATGCTGCGCCATGTGTTTGAAATTACGACTTCCCAAAGATCTATGTTTACAAAAAACTGATCATTTTAACTTTTGACTTTTAACTTTTGAATTATAAAATCATGCGTAAAAAAATTGTTGCCGCAAATTGGAAAATGAATCTAACGCTGGAGGAAGGAAAAAATCTTGTAGATGCGATTTTAACCACACTCCCCGCTATCAGCGAAAACAGACAGGTAGTAATTGCAACACCGTTCATTCACCTTACACAAACTGCCACGCAACTGGACAAGTACGAACATATTTATTTAGGCGCTCAAAATTGTTACAGCGAAATTTCGGGCGCATTTACCGGCGAAGTGTCTGCAACTATGCTTCGTAGTGCAGGTGTGCAATCGGTAATTATCGGGCATTCGGAAAGAAGAGAATATTTTAAGGAGACGGATGAACTACTTGTAAAGAAAATAGAAAAGTGCCTCAACAATGGACTTAGCGTAATTTTCTGTTGTGGAGAACCACTTGAAATACGCGATACCGACAAACAAAACGACTACGTTGAAAAACAAATTCAGGCTGCTTTATTTCATCTTACCGAGGAACAACTTAAAAACATTGTTATTGCTTACGAACCGATCTGGGCTATTGGAACCGGACGGACAGCAACATCGCAGCAGGCACAGGAAATGCACGCTCATATACGGAGTGTTGTGGCTGGGAAATTCGGAGAGAAAGTTGCGGATAAGACATCCATACTCTACGGAGGAAGTTGCAATGCGCAAAATGCGGCAGAGCTATTTGCCTGTGCCGATGTAGATGGTGGATTGATTGGCGGTGCTTCGTTGAAAGCAGATGCATTCACTACCATTATCGAAGCAATGGTTCAATCTTAAAAATATTTCTTGCAAAATTTGGCTGCTTGCAAAGTGTGGTTATCTTTGCAATCCCAAAAGGAAATGCCGCGTTGGTCAAGGGGTTAAGACGCCTCCCTTTCACGGAGGAATCACGGG
>CALMWT010000151.1 GCA_937870855.1 uncultured Taibaiella sp. | reverse complement strand
TGAGGATATCGAGCACTGCTATGGATGCTCCCACTACCGATGGTGCTACTGTGTTGGAAAAAAGATAAGGTCGGCTGCGCTGGCGTAGCATTTCAATTACTTGTTTTTTGCCGCTGGTAAAGCCGCCCGATGCGCCGCCAAGTGCTTTGCCGAGTGTGCCGGTAATAATGTCAATGCGATCTATGACGTTGCATAGCTCATGTACGCCGCGGCCGGTTTTACCCATGAAGCCTGATGAATGACTTTCGTCTATCATTACTATTGCATCGTATTTATCCGCGAGGTCGCAGATTTTATCGAGTTGGGCTATGGTTCCATCCATAGAAAAGACGCTGTCGGTAACAATCATGCGTGTCCGCGCGTCTTTGAGGTTTTGTAGTTGCGCTTCCAAGTCTGCCATATCGTTGTGGCGATAGCGTGCACGTTTTGCTTTGCAGAGACGAACACCATCTATGATGGAAGCATGATTTAATTCATCGGAAATGATAGCATCTTCTTCTCCCAGCAATGGCTCAAATACACCACCGTTGGCATCGAAGCAGGCTACGTACAGTATGGTGTCTTCTGTGCCGAGAAATGCGGAGAGTTTTTCTTCCAGTTGCTTGTGAATATCCTGCGTTCCGCAAATAAATCGAACGGAACTCATACCATAGCCGCGGTGATCAATGGTTTGCTTTGCGGCTTCAATAACTTTTGGATGAGAGGAAAGGCCGAGGTAATTGTTAGCACAGAAGTTCAGGACTTTGTTGCCGTTCACGGTTATCTCTGCGCCTTGCTCTGATTGTATGATGCGCTCTTTTTTATAAAGACCTGCTGCTTCGATTTCTTTCAATTCGTTTTGCAGGCGGTTGTAGAATGATGGACTTGACATTGCACGAATATTTTATCTGGCAAAATAAACATAAAGGAAGCGGTTTGTAAAAGATAGTTAAATCAAATTGTAACGACCTTTGGCGAAGTACGATAAAGCATAGTTTTGAAGACATTGAAACGTTTATACTTCCTGATATTTCTGGCGATTACCAGTGTTTATGCAAATGCACAAACCTTAAAGGGTATAGTGGAGGATGGCGAAACTGGAAAACCCCTGGCAGCCGTGTCGGTGTACAATGCAAAGACCCAGCAATACGTTTATACAAATGAGATAGGTGCGTTTTCATTGCCGGCAAGTAAAGGCGATCTGATAAGTTTTTCGTTTGTAGGGTATAAAACCCAGACTAAATTGGTACCTGCTGCTATTGGCGTTGCAGAAATGCATATTGATCTGTTTCGGTTGAGCTATCAGTTGGATGAATTTATTTACCGTCCCAAATACTCCCCCTACCAGCTCGACTCTATGGAGCGAAAAAGTACGTACCAAAGAGCGTTGGCGCGGGAAAGAACAAGAAGCATAATGTCGCCTGTTACTTTGCTGGCAGATAAACTTTCAAAAAATAGTAAACAGATTTACCGTTTTCAGAAAAGCTTCAATTATTGGGAAGATGCAAAGTTTATTGAGTCGAGATATTCTACGCAGTTGGTTCAACAAATGACGGGGCTAAAAGGAGACACCCTTGCTCACTTCATGAATTCCTATCCTATGCCCTACGATTATGCCCGTGTTGCTTCCGATCTTGAACTGAAAATGTGGGTGCGCGAGCGGTATAGAGAGTGGATGAAAAACCCTGTGTATCCTGCAATTATTCAAACAACAGATTCTACAAAAGCTCAAAGCCAATAGTAGGTTTAAGTAAATCAATATGGTGCAAGCAACCCGCAAAGGGCTTTTGCCTAACTTGCAGTTATGGTTCCACAATGGCAAAAAGGTATTGTAACGAAGGTAGAACAAGCTACATACAACACACGCCGCTATTGGATAGAATTACCCGAAACAGAAAATTTCCATTTCAAACCCGGACAGTTTGTTACCCTCGATCTTCCCATACATGAGCAACGCAACAAACGCTGGCGTAGCTACAGCATAGCTTCCATGCCCGATGGAACAAATCTTATTGAACTACTGATTGTGTATCTGGAAAATGGTGCAGGCACCAACTATTTTTTCAACGAAGTAAAAGAAGGTTCAGAACTTACATTGCGTGGTCCACAAGGCATTTTTGTTCTGCCAGAAACCTTAGAAAGAGACCTTTTTCTTATTTGCACAGGAACGGGTATTGCGCCGTTTCGTAGTATGGTGCATTACGTCAAACATCATAATATTCCGCACAAAAACATTCACTTGATTTTCGGTTGCCGCACCCAACAAGATTTGCTTTACGCAGATGAAATGACACAATTGGAACATGATCTGGAAGGGTTCAAATTTCATCCTACTTTGTCGAGAGAAGAGTGGGAAGGACATCGTGGCTATGTTCACAAAGTGTATGAAAATCTTTGTCAGGAAAAGCAGCCTGCAACTTTTATGTTATGCGGCTGGCGCAATATGATTGATGAAGCAAAAACCCGATTGCTGGAAATGGGTTATGATAAAAAAAGCATTCATCTGGAACTTTACGGATAGTTTTCTGCCGGGCCGTTAATCTAATGAAATTATAATGCTGACTACAGCCCGAAGTATTATTTTGCACTTTCCACTATTCGGAGTTTTCCTGTCAAAACCCGATTGATTTCGCAGCTTTTTACTGTCCAAAGCAACATGCTCAAGGTTAGACATATTGGCATGTTATTTTTTGGACGCAATTATTCTTAACTGTTTATCTGCTAAAGTTATTTCTATGAATGCTGGCAAAAGAGTGTTGATCGTTTCTAATCGCTTACCGATAAAAATTTCGCGCAAAGACGGTGTGATAAATTATCAGACAAGTGAAGGAGGATTGGCAACAGGGCTTGGAAGCATTTATAGACAAGGCAAAAATCTCTGGATTGGGTGGCCGGGTGCCGAAGTTGAGGACAGTGAAAAAGAGCAAGTAACCCATAACCTTACGGAGCAAAATCTTTGTCCGGTTTTTCTTACGCAAAAGGAGATCAATGATTTTTATGAAGGATTTTCTAATGAAACATTGTGGCCATTATTCCACTATTTCCCCACTTATGCCGAATACAATCCGCAATACTGGGAGTCTTACATACAAGTGAATCAAAAGTTTGCAGATGCTATCATAAAATCTGCCACCAAAGACGATGTAATCTGGATTCATGATTACCAGCTAATGTTGGTGCCGGAAATGGTACGCAGGCAAATACCGGAAGTGAGCATTGGATTTTTTCAGCACATTCCTTTTCCTTCTTATGAAGTCTTTCGGCTAATACCCTGGAGAAAAGAATTATTGAACGGTTTGCTTGGTGCAGATGTAATTGGTTTTCATACCTACGACGATGTACGCCACTTCATAAGTGCAGTGAACAGAATTACAGGATTGCCAAATATTGCCAACGAAATTCGTATAGACAGCAGAACAGCCATTGTTGATGCCTTCCCGATAAGCATTGATTACAAAAAATACCGCGCGCTGGCAGAGGATTCAAACACAAGACGAAATGAACGTAAACTGCGCCAACTGATAAATCATAACCGGCTGATTATTTCCATTGACCGACTTGATTATAGCAAAGGAATTATTCACCGATTGCAGGCTTATCAACTCTTTTTGGAACAACACCCTGAGTTGCGTGGTAAAGTCGCAATGATTCAACTGGTAGTTCCTTCACGCGATTCTGTACCAAAGTATAAACAGCTTAAAGAGGAAATGAATCGTATGGTGAGTGAGATCAATGGTAAGTTTTCCACTTTGGGCTGGCAGCCTATTCAGCATTTTTATCGTTCCTTCCCTATCCATCTTCTTTCTGCATTGTACAAGGCGGCAGACGTAGCGCTTGTTACCCCAATGCGAGACGGTATGAACCTGGTAGCAAAAGAATTTATTGCGAGCAAAACTGATCAGAAAGGTGTGCTGGTTTTAAGTGAAATGGCAGGTGCTTCCCGTGAACTTTCTGAAGCATTTATCATAAATCCGAATGACGTTTGGGATTTTGCCGATAAAATTTATCAGGCGTTAAATATGCCGGAAGACGAACAAAAGCGTAGGATGACTGCAATGCAGCAAACGGTTTCAAAATTTGACATCTTCAATTGGGTCAAGAATTTTATGGACAAGCTTGATGCAGTAAAAGTTTTTCAGCAAGCCATGCACACCCGAATTATTAATCCATCTATCCGGCAAAAATTATCTATTCGCTATTACTATGGAATGAAGCGGGCCATTTTCCTCGACTATGACGGAACGCTTGTGCCTTTCCATAAAAATGTGATGGGAGCAGTGCCTGATGAGGAATTGTTGCAGCTTTTAAAAGATCTATGCAATGACCCGCACAATAAGGTGATAATAACCAGCGGTAGGGATTATCAAACCCTCGACAAATGGTTGGGACATTTGCCGGTAGATATCATTGCCGAGCATGGTGCCTGGTACAAAGACCACGGAAAGTTTTGGCGTAGCAAACGCGATCTGAATGACGACTGGAAACAGGAAATATACAACGTGATGAACCAGTTCGTAAGAAGAACTCCGGGTGCAAGTATTGAAGAAAAAAGTTACTCACTTGCCTGGCATTACCGTAAGGTGGAAGACGGATTGGGAAATTTGCGGGTTCAGGAACTGATGGCCGATATCAAACATTTTGTTTCGGATAGAGGTTTGCAAATGTTGCAAGGCGATAGAGTTTTAGAGATAAAAAGCATTGCTGTAAATAAAGGACGTGCTGCCAGACGTTGGCTGGAAAAAGAAGAATATGATTTCCTAATGGCCATCGGCGACGATCATACCGATGAAGACACTTTCAAAGCAATGCCAGAAGATGCTATAACTATAAAAGTAGGAAGCACCATTTCTGCCGCTACCTATTACCTCGGTTCTTACGAAGAAGTGAGAACCCTCCTGCGGGAAATGGTAACTGCTGCAACATTTGTTGACAACGAACAAGGAATGCTGAAAGAGGCGAGTTAGGCGTTGTCACGCAGTCTCTTCTCTCCAATTTACTCCTTGTTTTTCTGAAGTGTAGCGATTCAAAATCACTTCTCATCAATAAAGCCGGGATAGTCTAATTTTTTTGCAATTCTATAGGCTGCATTCATCAAGCCTACATGACTATAGGCCTGCGGGAAATTACCCCATTGGCTTCCATCGCTTGCGTCCACATCTTCGCTTAGCAAGCCCAGGTGATTTGTAAATTTCAAAAGGCTGTTGAAGTTTTCAATTGCTTCATCCACCCTTCCAACACAAGCTAATGCCTCCACGTACCAAAACGCAGTGATGAGAAAAGTAGTTTTTGGCTTTCCAAAATCATCGGCTACTACATATCTGTAAAACAAGCCGTGTTCCGCTTTCAGTTCCGCTTCCACAGCCTTAAGATGATTTCTTGCACGCTCTGAAGAAGGATCGAGATAGTGCATCATTATCAATTGGAGTGTACTTGCATCCAGAGCCTCGATGCCATCAGCCATGGTGTACACTTGTCGTTCTTCATCGTAGCAAGCCTCGATTCTGTCTGCTGCTTTTTGCATCAATCCCTTTGCACGATTTAGTAGTGTATCGTCACCAATATGCCGCGCCATTTTCATAGCCGCCTTACAACCTGCCCACTGAAAAAGATTGGTGTAGCAATGATGGTGTGCTAATGTTCGGAACTCCCAGATGCCTGCATCTGCTTCATCAATTGTTGCTTCGATTTGTGTAAGAATATTGTTGATCCATTTTGAAGAATCTTGCCGTTCCTCAAAAATGAAACGCCTGTCTGTGTACAGCGGCAGAAGAGAAAGCAAAACTTGCCCGTAGGTATCGTTTTGAATATGCTCTACCGCCTGATTGCCGATGCGCACTGGTTTGTTTCCTTTATAGCCATTGAGATCTAAAATCTTTTCTTTAAAGTCTGCACTTCCAGTAATCGTGAAAAGCGGATTGTAACGTCCACCTTGTCTTGTTGGAAGATTGGCAATAAAATGAAAATATTGTTCGGCTTCTTCAAAGTGTCCAATGTTGTTGAAAGCATTAAGAATATAGTATGCATCCCGCAGCCAGCAATAACGATAGTCCCAGTTGCGACCAGAACCATCATACTCTGGAAGGCTCGTAGTGCTTGCCGCAATTATTGCACCTGTGTCTTCATACTGATGGATTTTCAAAGCAAGTGAAGAGCGTATAACCTGCTGTTGATACATGTTGCCAATGCCCGTGTTTTTCACCCAACTACGCCAATAGGAAATAGTTCGAATCAGAAAATCTTCTGCGGTTGTAACGAGTGGCGCTTCAAGTGGAAGTCCATAGGTAAGCACGAGATATTTTGTTTCATTTAGCACAAACGATTGTTCATCGAGCACATAATTGAGTGAAACATTTGTGGTTAAACGAAGCGGACGATTAAGTCCTGTAAATTCAATATGGTTACTGCCCTGCAAAGGTGTAAGCACCACACTACCATATTCACCAACAGGTCTGCATGCTATTTTGATTTTTGGATGTCCTGACAACGGCTCTATTTTGCGAACCAGCATCAGCGGTTTAAAATACCGGTCATACAAACGAAACCGTGGTGCAAAATCTGTAACTCTATATTTACTTCCATCGCTACAGGTTATTTCTGTTACCAGCACGTTTGTGTTCTCAATATATCGCTGATTCGATTCGAACTTGTCTTCAGGAACGATGCAAAATTCTCCTCCTTTCTCTTTATCCAGCAAGCTGCCAAATACAAACGTACTGTCGAATCTTGGCCAGCATAGCCAGCTAATATTTGTACTCTTATGTACATGCGCAATAAAGCCACAGTTACCAATTATGCCTGTTTCGTAAATATGCCGTTCCATGATGTAAAGTTGAAATGATGTGTCTTAAAAAAAGTGCCAGTTCCTAAAATGATTATGCAACTTCCAGATACCAGCAACTATAATGATGAAGAAAATTATTGACCAGCAACACTCGTTTCAATTGTTTAGGCGGATGATTTAAAACCGATGTTTCCGGCAAACTATTTTTCACAGCATAAGAAATTACTCCCAATCCAAAAGCGCTGGCAACAGGATGTTCGCCGCAGATATGTTTGTAACAACCCTGGCTCACACGCGAAAAAACATTTGTTCTTAGTGCCGTATAAAATTCTTCGTTTCTTTTATCTCCATTTATACCGAGCATTACAAGATCAAGATCGTCATTGCGCAATTCATTACGGAGCAAAAAATCATTCAGTTTTTGTAGCGCAGTCTTTGCGTCGCGGGTTTGAAATGTTGCAATATCTTTTACGCACAAATTATTTGCTGCCGGCTGTTGACTAACAAGAAAAAAACTTGCTCCTTCACCGGCAATACTTCCTTCTTCATAATCGTTTAGAATGTTTGCTGGTGAGGTTTTCGCTTTTCGGTAAACACCTGTCTGTTTTAAAACTTCTAAACTTGTTTCTGTCAATTCTTCAATACCGCCAACCAGAATTTTTTCAGTTGGATGTTCATTTAAATATAGCTGCGCGTTGATCATTGCATGTTCAAAAGAATGTCCGCGATGAACATAGGTAAGATTGTGTCCGTAACATCCTGTCAGTAATGCAATTTGTCCTGCAACGGTATTATGTGTTGATTGAATAAAAGCAGTGGGTGTAAGCATTTGTTCATTTTGCGCCACCATCTTAGAGAGAAAAACTTCCGTATCATTCAAACAACCGAACGCAGTGCCCACCGAAATAGCATCCGCTTTTTCAACGCCTGCATTGTGTAAAGAAATCTTACTTGCGGCGATGCCCATGCGCACTGCTTTGCTCATGCGGCGCAATTGCATAGGTGGGATGTAAGCCGTATAATCAGGTTCTTTGCACAGCAAGCGATCAGTATTGTATTCAGGAGGATTTTTGAGGAAATCTTCTTCGCCGTTATTTCCTGCTGCACTTAAAATGCCAGTGCCGTGTATGTACAAGTTCATGCTTCTGTTTTAGAAAAAACCAATGAAGAGCAATTGCCGCCAAAACCAAAAGAATTGGAGAGAACATGACGGATGTTTTGTTGCTGTTGAATTTCTGTAACAGGTTTCCAATTCACCTCTTCCATTTGTGCTTGCCAGCGAAGATTAGGAAATACAATTCCATTGCGAATAGCTATAGTGCTGAACACTGCCTCAACTCCGCCACAGCCGCCAAGCGTATGACCTGTAAATGCTTTTGTTGATGAAGCCTTCGGAATATTATTTCCGAACAATGCACTGATCGCTTTGCCTTCGGAGCTATCATTATTTGCAGTTCCGGTTCCGTGAAGGTTGATGTAATCTATGTCAGAAGTTTGCAGACCTGCTTTTGTTATTGCTTGTTGCATCGCAAGTTTATTACCGATGCCTTCCGGCGATGAGGCGGTTTGATGATAAGCATCGTTTGCATTGGCGTAACCGCTCACAGAGCAATAAGAAGTGGCACCACATTGTAGCTTTGCCTTTTCATTCATCAGCGTTATGTAACCAGCTCCTTCACCAAGATTTAAACCTCTTCTTTTATTATCAAAAGGCTGACAAGGCTGTTTGTCAAGAATCATTAAGGTGTTGAAACCATTGAGCGTAAACTTCGACAAGCAATCTGCGCCTCCGGCAATAGCAACATCCAGCATTCCGTTCTCTATCATTTGCGCAGCCATCATGATGCTGTTTGCTGATGAAGAACACGCAGTGCTTATAGTGGTTACAAAATCTGAAATGCTAAAATGGTTGGAAACAAGTTCGGTGATTGCACCACATTCGTGATGAATGATTTTATCAACATTGCTGAAGTCCTTGTTTTGCTTAATGTCTTTGTAGAAATTTTCGGTAATGTCCATTCCTCCCACCGTATTTGCGGAGAAAAATCCAACCCGAAGTCCTTCTGTTTTTTCTTTGAAAGAACCATACGCTTCCTTCACAGCAACCGCGCTCAACAAAGCAGTGCGTGGTAAATCGGCATTCATACCTGTAATTGCAGCAAGCGCTTCATTCGACAACTTTACTTCGCCCACAGGATACTCATCTTTCCAATGCGTTTGCAAATATGTTGCCTTACCGATTCCGGTTTTTCCTTCTATCAACGACTGCCTGCATTCTTCCGTATTATTTCCTATTGCTGTAATAACGCCTGTACTCACTATGTATGCTAATGACCTCATCCAGTTTTTTCGTTATTGTTATCGTGAATTTGCTGCATCGCAACAGCAGAGAAAGTTATACCATTTCCATTCTTCCCAATCCAAAACAGGCTCACATCATGTTGATTATTTGCGGCATCAACCCAGCCACATAAACAGGCTTCCATACCTCTATTTTCAAGCAAATCGTTTACCCAGAAATAGAGTTCGTTGCTTTCGAAGCGGTCGCTTACCAGACATGTTTGTTCGCCTTTAAAGCCGTGCCTGATGCAAATTTCGCCCAGCATTATGTTGCTAAGGGTATAGACAAATAATGCAGGACTTGGAATACTTAATATGGACTGCTGGTATTTTCTATCTACATCTATGCAACCGTGAGCAGTAGCAAGCACCAGCGCAATTTTGCTCTTGTCAATATCCTCATAAGAAAACTTTCCGCCGTTGTTGGTAAGTATTTCTGCACCGATCCACGCCCATTTAGATAGCACATCCATCTTGAAAAATTTCGGATAGCTGAATTGCAAATGGCGATATACTTGTTCAGCGGAAATGGGTGCAATGTCAGTATCCGGTTTAAAGACAGAGGCACCTTCTTTAATGATGCCTCTGTTGTTTATCCTTATCCAATGAGAAATTTTCAGGCTCAAGTCTTAATTATTTTGTCGAAGAGCGTTTGTTTTAAGCGGTTGTGTTTTGGGTATCAAGGTACCGACTTAAAGTGCGGACATTTTTTTCGTGGTTCTTCACAAAAGGATTGCTTTCATCCCATACATATCCTGCAAGTACAGAGCATATTTGCGACATGATTTCAGGACTGCGGTTTCCTGCAAAGAAAATATTGAACAAGCTACCGTCGTACCATCCATTTACATAAGTCCGAAACACATCAACACCAAGTTGCATTTTTTTCATGTAGTCATTCTCCCAATCTACCTGCTCACCGCGAAGTTGTCGGATCACCAGATTTGCGGCCAGTTGTGCAGAAACGGAAGCAAGCGTTACGCCAGAAGAAAATACAGGATCGAGAAACTCAGTTACATTACCGGTAAGCACAAAACCTTTTCCGTAAAAGGTATCTGTAGTAACGCTCCAGCTTTGCAAAGTGCGTGGCTCCCACAACATTTCTGAGTTGCCAAAACGCTCTCTAAGTTCAGGTTGCGCATCAATCAATTTTTTGAATTGCTCGGTGGGCGTTCCTGTATAATCCTCAAAAAATTGCGGATCTCCCACATATCCTACAGAGGTATTTCCGTTAGAAAAAGGAATAACCCAGATCCAGGTTTTCATATTGTGAACATATACGGTTATCCGGTTTGGCTCTACAGCTTCGCTGCGATTTGGGTCGGTCATGTGGCAAAACAATGTCTTGCGCGGAGCTTGTGTAGATGCTCTTTCCAGTCCAAACAGTCGGGGAATTACACGTCCGTAACCACTTCCATCAACAATGAATTTTGCCTTGATAATTACTTCAGTGCCGTCTGCTGCTTTTACAGTTGTAAGAGAATGGTCGTCGTGCATCTGAATGTTCACTACTTCTGTTTCATAGCGAAGTGGAATGCCCATTTTTTCGCATTCATCAGCAAGTGTTTTGTCGAAGTCTGCACGTGGTACTTGCCATGTCCATGTCCAGCCTTGTGTGTATTGCTGGGAAAAATTGAAGTCGCAAACTTGCTCATTCAGAACAAACTTTGCGCCGTCTTTTTGTTGGAAATTCTTTGCTTTCACAGCGTCAAGAAATTTGGCTTCCTGCAAAGCTTCCATGCAACGGGGCAGTAAACTTTCGCCAATTACAAACCGGGGGAAGGTCATCTTTTCAACCATTTGCACCGACAAGCCCGCCTGGTGCATAATAGATGCTGCGATTGTGCCAGATGGTCCGGCGCCTATCACCAATACGTCAACGTGTTTAGTAATGTTCATAAGGGGGAATCATTTTGTATTTACAGTTAAAAGGGAATATGGAGATTGAGTTATTTCTTTTGAAGTTCTAAAACCGTGTGGCTTAATCCGATGATGTCATTTTGCTTTATTACTTTAAATCCAGCCTCGTCAATCAGTTTGATGAATACTTCGCTATCATACATCTGGCTGTTACCATTGGCCATTGTTGTAAAATATAAAGAAGTCATTTGCAAACTGAACGCTGATGCGGGAAAACGCTGCACATCCCAAAAAGTTTCGTTGATAAAAATGCGTCCATGATTGGGTAGTGCGCGGTGACATTTTTGAAGAATAGAAACAATTTCCTGATCGGCAAAGCAATCAAGAAACTGACTCATCCAAATAATGTCGTAGCCTGTTGGTAATTCTGCATCTGCATGAAGCACGTTGCGTGCGTGATATGAAACGCGCTCACTATAGCCTGCTTCTTCAATATTTTGCTTAGCTACGTCCAATTGTATTTGCAGATCTACCAAACCTACCTCTACCTCTTTGTTATAATCAAGGCAAGCGAGTGTAAACTTGCCTGTGTTCGCACCAATATCCATGATCTTTTTCGGATGGGTAGCAAATACTAAAGGCAACGCTTCTGGAAAAGCATTGTCGGAATAATAATGATCGAAATTGAACCAACTGGTTTTTGCGGGTTCAGGAAGTATGGACAGACCCTGGTAAATCGTTTCCCAATCTCCTAAATGGCGAAGTCCGCGTGGCTTTCCTTGCTCCAAAGCATCTGCCAAATCCTGCGCACCATCATAACAAACATCACGCATAAAGTCGGTGTTCACTACAGACATTTGATGGTTGATGAAAAAGTGTCCGGTCTTACTTAGAAAATATTTTCCCTCACGACGATATACCAGTCCTATTCCTAAACCAGCTTCCAGCAATACACGCACAGCATAATGCGTCATGTTCACTTTCTCTACAATTTCGTCTATAGCAATGCCATTTTCTTTAGACTCATCTACAACTTTTAGAATTCCTTTATCACGAAGCAATACCGATGCCTGAAAAATGTAAGGTGCAAATGCAATGAACTGCGCTTTGGAAATTGCCTCTACAGCCGATGATTTATCTTCTCCAAAAAGAGGCGCTTTCTTCGCCAAATTATCTACCATAAAATTTAAACTGAGATGGCAAAAATACATAAGACCATGAGCTTTCAAGGGGAAATAGTAAAATCGTCTTTACGTTCTGTTTTTCGTATTCATCTTCTGAAGTTGCAACAAAGTTTTATGAGATTTTAAGAAGCGAGCTTACATACCTTGTGAGCGTGACTTAGTTGTCGCAATCTTCGTAACTTACTATCACGCAAAATTAATTTTCATGAAATGGGCATATAACATTCGTCATAAACTAAGGGCTGCGCTCGGACTTACGGCTATCTCTATTATTATTTTGTTGAGTAATTTTTTTGAGCGGAAGAGCTTTACCAATCTCGATTCATCTATGAACTCCATTTACCAGGATCGGCTAATGCCTGCTTCATATCTCTACGAAATCAGTAATCATCTTTATCAAAAACGACTTTCGCATGAGTCGAACGCGCAAAACACGGAGGGAATGGTGAGAGCGAAGGTTGCCGAACATAACGCAGCTATAGCCGCAATAATCACTAAGTATGAAACTACAGTTCTTACAAAAGATGAAACCACACAATGGGCAGCTTTTAAAAACCACCTTACCGATTATAATTTATTAGAGGAGCAATGGCTACATCATTATGCAACTCCAAACGCGACAGGAGATGCCATGCACTTGCAGGTAGTAGCTCAGTTTGATAAAGCCCTTGCAAACTTGAATAGCCTTACTAAAATACAGGTGGGAGAAGGTGATAATCTTCAGAAGACAAGTCATTCAATTGTGAGCAATACATTGTTGCTTTCTTACCTCGAAATTTCTCTGCTCATAGTGCTAAGCTTATTTACGTTGGTAATATTGAGCACTACAGATCGGGTGCTGTTTCGCAATAATCAGCATCAGATGTTGAATTGAGGTTGTGTTGAGATTCTGGAGAGAAAATAGAAATGCAGGACGAGAAGTCCTGCAATTTTTTCATAGTGTTAGGTACTCATAGAGGCTGCCGTTATTGATTTTATAAAATAGTGCCAGCAGCTATGTTCCTTTCGCTTACTCTTCATTTACGTACACCCGTTTTACTCTTTGAGAGATGCCCGTCATTATTTCATACGAAATAGTTCCTGCCCATTTTGCTAACTGAGTCACCGGCAGATTTGGTCCGAATACTATTACATCGTCTCCTTCTTTTGCTTCGGGAATATCTGTTACATCAATCATGCACATGTCCATACATACCACACCAATGAGTTTTGCTTTTTTTCCATGCAGCAAAACATGTGCATTCCCATTTCCCAACGACCGGGGATAACCATCTGCATATCCAATACAAATGGTGGCTATTCGCTTGTCGCTTTCCAGTAAACCTTTTCTGCCATAACCCACAGTTTGACCTCCACGCACCTCCTTTATTTGCGCAATGGTAGTGCGAAGTGTGCTTACCTGCTTGAGTTGAGATTGCAAAACGCTACTACTATCAATGCCGTACAGTCCTATGCCGAGACGAACCATATCAAAATGCAAAGCAGGATGCCTGCCAATAGCGGCACTATTGCATAAATGTTTTAAGGGAGCATATCCCAGAGCGCCGCTTATCTCATCGCCCATGGTTTGAAAAAGTTTGGTTTGCTCTTTTGTGAAATCGTCGAAGGAAGCATCTTCGCTGGCTGCGAGATGACTAAATATGCTGGCTACTTTAACGGTAGTGGAGTGTTGCAGAATATTATTGAGTGCTGCTATTTCATGTTGCATAAAGCCAAGCCGGTGCATACCTGTGTCGAGCTTTATATGTACCGGATAATCGCTTACCTGCAACGTCTTCGCCATGTCAAGAAAACTTTGCAGCGATAGCAGGTTGTATATCTCAGGTTCCAATTTCCAGGCAATCATTCTATCAAATGAAATGATGTCGGGACTCATCACCATGATGGGCATTGTAATGCCTGCTTTCCGTAACGCTATTCCTTCGTCGGTGTAGGCTACAGTTAAGTAATCAACTCCAGAAAATTGTAAAAGATGAGCAATTTCAAAGCTGCCGCTTCCATAGGAAAACGCTTTCACCATTGCCATAGTTTTTACACCAGGTTTTAGTTGCTCCCGAAATACATTCAGGTTGTGCGTAAGTGCAGATAAGTTGATAGAGAGTACAGTCTGATGCACTTTTTGCTCAAGCAATAATCCTACTTTCTCAAACTTAAAAGTTCGCGCACCTTTTAGAAGTACGGCTTCGTTTTCGAAACTGAGTAAATGAAATTTTTGTAAAAACTCTTCAGTGGTTTTAAAGAAAATACTGCGCAGCTTTTTGTGTGCGCGAAAAAAAGACTTGTGTTTGAATAATGCTGCGCCTACCCCGATAAATCGTTGCACCCCGCGTCTGCTCACCAGGCTTGCAACTTCCTCATAAAGCTCTGAATCTGGTTTTCCGATCTGTAATAAATCGGAGAGTATAACGGTATGGTGTGTGTGTTGTTTTTGCTGATCGAGAAAATCGAGCGCAATTTGCAAAGAAGTAAGATCGGAGTTGTAGGTATCGTTAATAATGGTGCAATCATTAATGCCATGCAATAGTTCCAGGCGCATAGCTACGGGATGCAGTCCATGCATTTTGTTGCTAATGTCGTTCTGGTTTTTTCCCAAGAGCAACATGGCGCACCAACAATGTATCGCGTTTTCGATGGAAGCCGGGTCGCTAAATGGAATTGTGATATTGCTTACTTCCTCATTGTAAATCGCTTCAATGGTTGCTCCGTTGTGATGTTTTTCGATGCTGGTAATTTTCAGATTTGCATCGTTCTTTTGCGACCAGGTAAATAATTCAAGTGTGTAGTCGCTTCTCTTCAGTTGATTGCGATATTGAACAATGCACTCGTTCAATTCAGGGTAGTCAATGCAATAGATTAACTGCTTTGCATTTCGAAACAGCACCAGCTTTTCATTTATCTTTTGTCTCTGGTTCAGAAATCCTTCACTATGTGCTTCGCCTATGTTTGTAAAAATCCCAATGGTGGGCTGAATGATTTTCTCGAGATGCTCCATTTCTCCTGAGTGAGAAATACCTGCTTCAAAAATGGCGAGATCATTATCTTTTTCAAGCAGCCACACAGACAACGGCACTCCTATTTGCGAGTTAAAACTTTTTGGGCTTCTAATTACTTTATGTTCATCACTCAGCAATTCATACAACCACTCTTTAACTATCGTTTTCCCGTTGCTTCCAGTAATACCAATCACCGGTATGTGAAACTGTTTTCGGTAGTTTCCTACTATTTGCTGTGAGGCTTGTAAAGTATTGCCTACGAGCAAAAAATTAGCCGCAGGATATTTGGTTGTGTCCACTTTCTCATGCACCAGAAAGTTGCGTATGCCTTTCTCGTATGCGCTTTCTATAAAACTGTGTCCATCTCTTCGTGCTGTGGCCAAGGCTATGAATAGTGCATGTTCAGGTTTGTTGATTTTCCTGCTGTCAATGATTAGCTCATCAATCTCTGTTGTTTCGTGAAATGCCAACCAGGTTCCGTGGCTCCAATTATATAGCTGTTCTATGCTGACCATTGCGTAGTGATGCGCCAAAAGTAAAGACGCGTGAAGAAAGTATAAAATGAAAGACCGCTGTTGCGCAGTTCCTCAAAAAAATTTGATGAAGAGCACTACTTTTTATTTTGAGGAAGCCCCATCATTTCTGTAGTCTGATCTTCTTCGTAAAATTCATAAGCGCGGCGAAAGAACTTGTCGAAGGTAAAAGCCTGAAGTAACACTGTGTCTTTACTGTTATTAATAACGCCGTAAAACCGGTCAATATCATAATCGCCTTCATCTGCACTTGCCAGGTTTTTACTCCTTTTATTCAGCGGCATTTTAAAGATTTCTATCCGCTGCTTCCATCCATTTTTTGCCTCCACTTCCATAATGCAAAATTTGGGAACAGATGCTATTGTCGAGTCTATTTCAGGAACTCCGTTTAAATATCCTTCTGCGTAGATGTCGGTAAAATATTTCTGATAAACTTTTGCACGTCTTTCGTTCAGTGGTTTTCCAAAGGTCAGGGAAGGATCTATGTTTACTTTCGGCTTTTCTGAAGAATAATCAATGGTGAAAGAGTTGAGTGGTTCGCTTATATACTGTATCGAAAATGATTTCACTTCTTCCGGTTGAAGATTGATCACCGAACGATCGCGCCAGTCATCAAAATCTGTAGCATAGTTGGGAGTAAGAAAGCCGTGGAAATTGGGTATCTGAACTACATAAGGACGAGAAGCTCCTTCCTGCAACATGTAAGTTCCCGAAAAATTATACGCCGATCCGCCTACATAAAATGTGTTGATTTTATCTCCATCCCTATCGTAGAGTTCCACTTTTATCGAGCTACCTGCCAGTGTTTTTATCACGCTGTTATGAAGGTTTTCTGCTACAGGATACAAAGGCTGCTGAAGCTTTAGCGTGCGTAAAAGATTATCGAGCGTTCCCTTTCTTGCCTTATATTTTCCGTTTACTATCCAGCCAGAATCTGTTCGCTGTAGTGTGATGTTTTCACCACTCGTTTTCGCCAAAAAAATTTTCCCGAGTGCACTGGTATCTTTTACGGTAAAGGCTGCTTCACTTTTGCTAAAAATATCCCGATCGCTGAATACAAAATAATAAACGCCTGCACCAAGTATCGCCAGCAATAACAGGTATGAAATTGTTTTTCCCATTTCTCTTTTATTTATTGTCTAAGCCCTCAATTCATAACGCCGCTTCCTGAAGAATAGATATGCTGAAGCAAAAATCAAAACCAATAGCAGTGGCACTCCCACGTTGATAAATTGCCATTTCAGTTCTTCATCTTTCGCCCGTTTAGTATCGAGCAAGCGAAGCTTCACATCTTTATTGCGCGCTTCCAGCAAACTGTGTGGGTCTGTAAGATATTCAAGGCAGTTTAGAATGAAATTTTTATTCGCAAATAATGCCTGTGTGTATTCCCAATATCCCATTTCAGAAAATCCTCTTGTCCGCGACATGGTGTTCAGCATTATGTCTCCGTCGGCTATTACTATCATGCTGTTGCTGCTATCTACCGATTTTTTGAAATTATACTTCAGCGAATCGCGTAGCAAATTCAAAAAGGATTGAGGCATTCTATTATTAAACAAGGAGAAAAATTTCCCTTCGGTTAATACAGCTACAGGACGATAAGGTCGGGTGAACAATTTTGGATCAGGATTATAGCGTATCATGCTAAGGCTTACGCGTACAGGATGAGCAGCAGAACGGCTATAGTTCGATGACTCAAGCAATATTGTTTTCCGTATGCCGGCACTTTGGATCGTATCAATACTGTTGGCAAAATTTCCCATTATCGCATCCATGTTGTTCACGATAGGGTGTTTGGATGTGGGAGTGAAAATTGGAAGAAACGTCCAGGGGCGCAACTCAATTTGTGGCTGCCCGTTGCCCATCGTACCTGTAATTAAAGGGATTTGGTTGCACTGCACATCTTCAATCAGGTCGTAGTTAACACGCAATCCATACTTGAAAAATTGGTCATCAAGGTTCAATCCATATTCCTGTGTAATAAATTGACCGGCACTTTGAAGACTATCAACGGGCGTATGCAGCATATCCACCGCCCAAAGCACACGCCCGCCGTGCATGATGTACTGATCTATTTTAAACTTTTCCTTTTCATCGAAAGGGATAGTAGGTTTATTGATGATAATGGCGCGGTAAATAGCATCATTAATTCTGTATTCGCTGGGCAGGTCGAGTGTGTCAATAAAATAATGCTGCGTGAGTGTAGTGAGCAGATCGAAGGTGCGTGGTCCTAACTGTTCGCCATGCCCCATAATGTAAGCAATGCGAGGTTTTACAGTTGTTTGAAGTTTATGAATGGCACTGGCAAGTTTGTATTCCAGCAACGATTCGGAGTAGTTGAGCACTTCAAGCGGAGACATACCGAGGTGGTTTTCCAGCAGCTTCACCGGCATTGATCTTCCCTGATATTGCACAAGCGCGTAAGGATAAATTATCTGTTCGGAAGAATTCTGATCACCTTTTACATTCAGGCTTACAGGTTCTATTCCTTTTTCATAAAGCGATTTTGAAATTTGGGTTTTTTCCGATTCGTTTTTTCCTTCAAAAGGATCAATGAAACGAAACACAACCTTCGATCCGCCGTAGTCTTTAAACGATTGCAAACGTTCTCTTGTTGCTTCACTAAGCCGTTGAAATCCCGCAGGAAATTTCCCTGTCAGATACACATCCACCACGGCCACTTCTTTCATGTCTTTCAACATATTTTTCGTAGCATCAGAAAGTGTAAAACGCTTTTCTTTGGTAAGGTCAAATCCTCGGTGATATCTCGAAGCAAGAATATTGATAAGAATGAGAATCCCTACCATCATTAGCACGCGCACCACTGCCTGGCGTTGCTGTTGCTTTCTTTTATTAGTTGCGGTAGCCATGATAGTTTAGTCTTGCTTAGCAGTATCCCAGGTACGTCGGCCAAGCGATAAACGGGTAAGTGAAACGAAAAGAATTATTATGGAAATGAAATAAATCACATCGCGGGTATCTACCACACCACGGCTTATTGACTCATAATGAAAAGACATGCCTGCCATGCTTAGGTAATAATCAATGCCTGCCGTAAATGCCGGAATCTTACTCAATGCTTCAAAGCCACTATACAAAATGTAGCAGGCAAAAAGCGCTACAAGAAATGCTACAATTTGATTGCTGGTGATGGAGGAGCAAAATACCCCAACCGCAGTATAGCTCGCTGCAAGAAATATCAACCCGATGTATGAACCTGCAATACCTCCTGTATCAATATTATTTTCTACAGCAGAAAGATTATTAATGGTCACTACATAGATCAATGTGGGAAGCAGTGCAAACAACACAAGCGCCAAAGAAGCAAAGTATTTTCCCAGAATTATATCGTAATCGCGGAGGGGCTTGGTAGAAAGCCACTCAATAGTGCCCCCACGAAATTCATCGGCGAAAGAGCGCATAGTAACGGCAGGAATCAAAAGCATAAGCAGCCACGGAGCCATAGAAAAGTAGCGATCTAACGTAGCGTAGCCATAGCCAAGTATGCTTGTATCGGGAATGATCCACAGAAATAATCCACAGGCAATCAGGAAAATCATAATAGCCACGTAACCCACTATCGAACTGAAAAATGAGTTGATCTCTTTAATAAATATGCTCCGCATGGGAAATAAAAATCCTCTGATGGAAAGGACGGCAAATATAATAAATGAGGGTTGCTTTCAGCGTGTTCACGAACTGTTAAACCTTTTAACACAACCCTTTACCAATATTGATTTCAAGACCGTACAAACTATATTTGGCGCACAACACAAAGCCTTCTGAAAAAAGTCAAGAAATACTTTTACAATACCAAGACCCTCCGGTTTGAGAAACTGGAAGTGCCCCTGCATATAAAACTACTTCGCGTACTCGGCTTTATCTCTGCCACCATAGTTACCGGTTTAATAATAGTAGGCATTGCCTTTCGCTTCCTCGACTCGCCAAAGGAAAAACAAATGCGCAGCGACCTTATCACCATGCAAGAAAAGTATGTACTCCTACAAAAACAAATAGAAAGCCTCGGCCAAAACGTAGCAGAATTAGAAGAAAGAGACAACGCCATATACCGCTCCATATTCGAAGCAGCCCCACTACCCGACAGCATAAGAGTAGGAAAAAAATACAGCTCCATAGACTGGGACCAATACAAATTCAGAAACACCGAAGAACTAATAACCGAAGTAGACAAAGAAATAGCCGCACTAAAACACAGACTCACCCTCCAACAATCATCCTACGACACACTACAGAAAATAGTAGCCAGCAAAGAAAAAATGCTCGCCTCCATACCCGCCATCCAACCCGTATCAAACAAAACCCTCGACCACGTCGCATCAGGCTTTGGCTACCGCATAGACCCCATCTACAAAACCCCCAAAATGCACACAGGCCTCGACTTTGCCACCGCCATAGGCACACCCATATATGCCACCGCCGATGGCACAGTAGCCGAAGCCAGCTTCGACGACGGCGGCTACGGCAACCACGTAATACTAAACCACGGCTACGGCTACGAAACCCTCTA